>NZ_JBIAHR010000016.1:0-34214 GCF_042870695.1 Streptomyces sp. NPDC006384 | reverse complement strand
GTGGGGGTGCTGCCGGGCGGGGCGGGGGCCGATGGGGGCTGGGGGCCCCCGGGCGCCCCCGCGGGCCCGCACGGTGCGCGGGCCACACGGGGGGGGGCCGCCGAGGGCGGCCCGACGGGTGGGAATCGATACGCTTCGGTCGTATCCGACCGGGAAGGACAGTGACGTGTTCGGACGTCGCAAGAAGAGGGATGCCGCCGAGGGCGCGGCCGGCGAGGCCGAGCAGGTCGTCGACAGCGTCGGCACCGAGGCGGACGAAGAGCGCGAACGCGTGCGGCTCGAGCCCGGACCGCGGCCCGACGGGCCCTGGGACAGCACCGAGGTCCGTGACCCGGGCGAGGGGCGGGTGGACCTGGGCGGCCTGTTCGTCCCCGGCGTCGACGGCATGGAACTGCGCGTCGAGGTCGCGGGCGACGCGATCGTCGCCGCGACGGTCGTCCTGCGCGACAGCGCCATCCAGCTCCAGGCCTTCGCCGCTCCCAAGCGCGAGGGCATCTGGGCCGAGGTGCGCGAGGAGATCGGCTCCGGCATCACGCAGCAGGGCGGCATCGTCGACGAGGTCGAGGGACCGCTCGGCTGGGAGCTGCGGGCCCAGGTGCCGGTGCAGCTGCCGGACGGCACCAGCGGCTTCCAGGTCGTGCGCTTCGTCGGCGTGGACGGTCCCCGCTGGTTCCTGCGCGGAGTGATCTCCGGCCAGGGAGCGGTGCAGCCGCAGGCCGCCGGTCTGCTCGAGCAGATCTTCCGGGACACCGTCGTGGTCCGCGGCGACGGCCCCATGGCCCCCCGCGACCCCATCGTCCTCAAGCTCCCGAACGACGCGCAGATGATCCCCGAGAGCGCCCAGCAGGAAGAGGGCTCCCGCTTCGCCGGCGGCATGGGCCAGCTCCAGCGCGGCCCGGAGATCACCGAGGTCCGGTAGGACCCGGCACGTTCTCACGCACGGACCGCCGTACACGGACCGTCGTGCACGTACAGGGAGGGCCGCGCTCCGCGAGGGGCGGCGGCCCTCCGCCGTCGGGCCGCCCCGCCGGGCTCCGGACGGCGGGACGGGGTGATCGTCGAGCAGCCGTGCTCCCCGCGTCAGAGTTCCGTCAAAGAGCACCGGCATCCCTCCCCCGCCCCTTTTCGCCGCGATCGCCGCCCGTAGGGTCGACGCTGCGCAGTCGGCAGTGACCGGAAGACCAAAGAGACCATGGGACGCGGCAAGCTTCGGATCTACCTCGGCGCGGCGCCGGGCGTCGGCAAGACGTACGCGATGCTGTCCGAGGCCCACCGGCGCGTGGAGCGGGGCACCGACTGCGTGGTCGCCTTCGCGGAACACCACGGCAGGGCACGCACCGAGGCGCTGCTGAGCGGCCTCGAACAGGTGCCGCGCAGGGAGCTGGAACACCGGGGCGCCCGCTTCACGGAGCTGGACCTGGACGCGGTCCTCGCCCGTGCCCCCCGGGTCGCCCTCGTCGACGAGCTGGCCCACACCAATGTCCCCGGCACCCGCAACGCCGAGCGGTGGCAGGACGTGGAGGACCTGCTGGCCGCCGGGATCGACGTGATCTCGACCGTCGACATCCAGCACCTGGAGTCGCTCGGCGACGTCGTCGAGTCGATCACCGGGGTCCGGCAGCGGGAGACCGTGCCGGACGAGGTGGTGCGCCGCGCCGACCAGATCGAGCTGGTCGACATGTCGCCGCAGGCGCTGCGCCGCCGTATGGCCCACGGCAACATCTACCAGCCGGACAAGGTCGACGCGGCCCTGTCCAACTACTTCCGCCCCGGCAACCTCACCGCCCTGCGCGAGCTGGCCCTCCTGTGGGTGGCCGACCGGGCCGACGAGTACCTGCAGCAGTACCGCAGCGAGCACCGGGTGTCGAGGATCTGGGGCTCGCGCGAGCGCATCGTGGTCGGTCTGACCGGCGGCCCCGAGGGCCGGACGCTGATCCGCCGGGCCGCCCGCCTCGCCGAGAAGGGCGCGGGCGGCGAGGTGCTCGCCGTGTACATCGCCCGCAGCGACGGCCTGACCTCCGCCTCGCCGAAGGAGCTGGCGGTGCAGCGCACCCTGGTGGAGGACCTCGGCGGCACCTTCCACCACGTCCTCGGCGACGACATACCGGCCGCCCTGCTGGACTTCGCCCGCGGCGCCAACGCCACCCAGATCGTCCTCGGCTCCTCGCGCCGCAGGACCTGGCAGTACGTCTTCGGCCCCGGCGTCGGCGCCACCGTGGCCCGCGACTCCGGCTCCGACCTCGACGTGCACATCGTCACGCACGAGGAGGTCGCCAAGGGGCGCGGACTCCCGGTGGCCCGGGGCGCGCGCCTCGGACGTTCCCGGGTGGTGTGGGGCTGGCTGGCGGGGCTCGGCGGGCCGGTGCTGCTGACGCCGGCCCTGGACACCGTCCACCTCGGGCTCGCCAACGACGTCCTGCTCTACCTGGCGCTGACCGTCGCGGCGGCCCTGCTCGGCGGCCTGTACCCGGCCCTCGCCTCGGCCGCGGTCGGGTCCCTGCTGCTGAACTGGTTCTTCACCCCGCCCGTCAACCGGATCACCATCGCCGACCCGAGGAACATCCTTGCGCTCGCCGTCTTCGTGGGCGTCGCCCTCTCCGTGGCCTCCGTCGTCGACGTCGCCGCCCGCCGTACCCACCAGGCCGCCCGGCTGCGCGCCGAGTCGGAGATCCTCTCCTTCCTGGCGGGCGACGTGCTGCGCGGCGAGACCAGCCTGGAGACGCTGCTGGAACGGGTCCGCGAGACCTTCGGCATGGACTCGGCCGCCCTGCTGGAGCGGGAGAGCGACGTGGCGCCCTGGACCTGCGCCGGCCGGGCAGGCCTCGGCCCGCCGGTGGAACGCCCGGAGGACGCCGACGTGGACATACCGGTCGGCGACCACATGGCGCTCGCGCTGACCGGCCGGGTCCTGCCCGCCGAGGACCGCCGGGTGCTGGCCGCCTTCGCAGCCCAGGCCGCCGTCGTCCTGGACCGGCGGCGCCTGCGCGAGGAGGCCGACCGGGCCCGCGCGCTCGCCGAGGGCAACCGCATCCGCACGGCGCTGCTGGCCGCTGTCAGCCACGACCTGCGCACGCCGCTGGCCGGCATCAAGGCGGCGGTCACGAGCCTGCGCTCCGACGACGTGGCCTGGTCCGAGGAGGACCGGGCCGAGCTGCTGGAGGGCATCGAGGACGGCGCCGACCGCCTCGACCACCTCGTGGGCAACCTCCTCGACATGTCCCGCCTGCAGACCGGCACGGTCACGCCGCTGATCCGGGAGATCGACGTCGACGAGGTGGTGCCGATGGCGCTCGGCGGGGTGCCCGAGGGGAGCGTCGAGCTGGACGTCCCGGAGACGCTGCCCATGGTCGCCGTCGACGCCGGGCTCCTGGAGCGGGCGATGGCCAACCTGGTGGAGAACGCCGTCAAGTACAGCCCGCCCGGCCGCACCGTCCTGGTGGCCGGCAGCGCCCTCGCCGGCCGCGTCGAGGTACGGGTCGTCGACCGGGGGCCGGGCGTTCCCGACGACGCCAAGGACCGTATCTTCGAACCCTTCCAGCGCCACGGCGACGCCCCGCGCGGGGCCGGCGTGGGACTGGGCCTCGCCGTGGCCCGCGGCTTCGCCGAGGCGATGGGCGGCACCCTGGACGCCGAGGACACCCCCGGCGGCGGCCTCACCATGGTCCTCACCCTCCGCGCCGCCGCCCCGCACACCGACCCCCACCCCACCACGACGGCGGAGAGGCAGGCCTCCCGATGCTGAGCCCGACCGGGGAGACCCCCAAGGTCCCCACGAGGGTGCTCGTGATCGACGACGAGCCGCAGATCGTGCGGGCCCTCGTGATCAATCTCCGGGCGCGCCACTACGAGGTGGACTCCGCCCACGACGGCGCCACCGCGCTGCGGGCGGCCGCCGCCCGCCACCCCGACGTGGTGATCCTGGACCTCGGCCTGCCGGACATGGACGGCGTCGAGGTGATCAGGGGCCTGCGCGGCTGGACCCGGGTGCCGATCCTGGTGCTGTCCGCCCGCCACTCCTCCGACGAGAAGGTGGAGGCGCTGGACGCCGGCGCCGACGACTACGTCACCAAGCCCTTCGGCATGGACGAACTGCTGGCCCGGCTGCGGGCCGCCGTCCGCCGGTCCGAACCGCTCCCGGGCGGCGAGGGCGACGTGAGGGTGGAGACCGACGGCTTCACCGTCGACCTGGCCGCGAAGAAGGTCAACCGCGAGGGCCGCGACGTACGCCTGACGCCCACGGAGTGGCATCTGCTGGAGGTGCTGGTGCGCAACACCGGCCGCCTGGTCGGCCAGAAGCAGCTGCTGCAGGAGGTGTGGGGGCCCTCGTACGGCACGGAGACGAACTACCTGCGGGTCTACATGGCACAGCTGCGCCGCAAGCTGGAGGCGGACCCCGCGCACCCGCGGCACTTCATCACCGAACCCGGCATGGGCTACCGCTTCGAGAAGTGAGGCGCAGGAGTGTACCGAAGCGGAGGGAGTTGCTCCGGTAGCGGGGTCCGAGGGGGTGCATGGCTGTCGGCGGGCCCCGGTACGCTTCAGGTATGAGTGCTGCCCCGCGATCCGACAAGCCGGTGGGCCGGTTCCGGCGCATGCTCGACCGGCTCTCCTCCTCCCAGGAGGACCTGGAGTCGGAGGAGCTGCGGGAGGACGCCGACACCGCCGGCTGCACACGCATCGGAGACTGTCAGGACCGTCAGGTCGTCACCGTCACTGGTACCTTGCGCACGGTCACACTGCGTCCGCGTGCGGGCGTCCCGGCCCTGGAGGCCGAGCTCTTCGACGGCACCGCCGCCCTGGACGTCGTGTGGCTGGGCAGGCGTTCCATCGTGGGCATAGAACCGGGGCGCAGGCTCATCGCATCGGGCCGGGTCTCCATGAGCCGGGGCCGCCGGGTGCTCTTCAACCCGAAATACGAACTGAGACCTCTCGGACGGGAGTAGCCGGTGACGCCCCTCGACAAGCCGACCCAGGACACGGAGAAGGACGACGCCCGGGCGGTGACGGAGGCCGCGCTGTTCGAGGCGTTCGGCGGCGTGCGGGGCATGGTCGAGACGGTGCTGCCGGGGCTGCTCTTCGTCACCATCTTCACGATCAACAACGACCTGCACATGTCGGCGATCGCGGCGCTGGCCGTGTCGCTGGTGCTGGTCGTGGTCCGGCTGGTGATGAAGGACACCGTCAAGCACGCCTTCAGCGGCGTCTTCGGGGTGGCCTTCGGCGTGGTCTTCGCGATGATGACCGACAACGCCAAGAACTTCTACCTGCCCGGCATGCTCTACACGCTGGGGCTGGGCGTCGCGTACATCGTCACGACCCTGGCCGGGGTGCCCCTGATCGGCCTGATCCTCGGCCCGGTCTTCAAGGAGAACCTCTCCTGGCGCACCCGCAACCCCGGCCGCAAGAAGGCCTACGCCAAGGCGAGCTACGCCTGGGGCCTGATCCTGCTCGCCAAGTGCGCGATCCTCTTCCCCCTGTACTGGTGGGCGGACACCGAGCAGCTCGGCTGGGTCCTGGTCCTCCTGAAGATCCCGCCCTTCCTGCTCGCCGTCTGGCTGACCTGGGTCTTCCTGGCGAAGGCGCCGGCCCCCATCGACGTGTTCGCGGAGATGGAGGCGGCGGAGAAGGCCGAGAAGGCGGAGAAGGCCGAGAGGGAGGGACGGGCGACGGCGGAGCACGGCGACCCGGCCGACCCCTCCGGCGGCAGGCACCGCAAGGCGTAGCGGCCGCCCGCGAGGCACGAAGGCGTACGGGGGGGGGGGGGGGGGGGGGGGGGGGGGGGGGGGGCGCGGCGCGCCCCCCCCCCGCCCCCCCCCCCCCCCCCCCCACCGCCGTACGCGTGGGCGGGGCTCAGCCCGCGGTGTCGGTGCGCCGCGCCGACAGCAGGTCCTCCAGCTGCTCCTCGCGGGCCTGCGCCGCCACGAACAGCAGCTCGTCGCCGGCCTCCAGGGAGTCCTCCGGGGACGGCGTCAGCACCCGGGCGCCGCGGATGATCGTGACCAGCGAGGTGTCCTCGGGCCACTGCACGTCACCGACCTGCGTGCCGGCCAGCGCCGACTCCTCGGGCAGCGTCAGTTCGACGAGGTTGGCGTCGCCGTGGCTGAAGCGCAGCAGCCGGACCAGGTCGCCGACGCTCACCGCCTCCTCGACCAGGGCCGACATCAGGCGCGGGGTGGAGACGGCGACGTCCACGCCCCAGGACTCGTTGAAGAGCCACTCGTTCTTCGGGTTGTTCACCCGGGCGACGACCCGCGGAACGCCGTACTCCGTCTTGGCCAGCAGGGAGACGACCAGGTTGACCTTGTCGTCGCCCGTGGCGGCGATGACGACGTTGCAGCGCTGGAGCGCTGCTTCGTCCAGGGACGTGATCTCGCACGCGTCGGCGAGCAGCCACTCCGCCATCGGCACGCGCTCGACCGAGATGGCGGTCGGCGCCTTGTCGATGAGCAGGATCTCGTGGCCGTTCTCCAGCAGCTCGCCGGCGATCGAACGGCCGACCGCGCCGGCTCCGGCAATGGCGACCCTCATCAGTGACCGCCCTCCTCTTCGGGACCCTCGGCGAACGCCGCCTCGACCTTGTCGACCTCGTCGGTGCGCATCATCACGTGCACCAGGTCGCCCTCCTGCAGCACCGTCTGCGAGGACGGCAGGATCGCCTCCCCGAGCCGGGTGAGGAACGCCACGCGCACGCCGGTCTCCTCCTGGAGCCGGCTGATCTTGTGACCGACCCAGGACGCCGAGGTGTGCACCTCGGCGAGCTGCACACCTCCGGTGGGATCGCGCCACAGCGGCTCGGCGCCCGAGGGCAGCAGCCGGCGCAGCATCTGGTCGGCCGTCCAGCGGACGGTGGCGACGGTGGGGATGCCCAGGCGCTGGTAGACCTCGGCGCGGCGGGGGTCGTAGATGCGGGCGGCGACGTTCTCCACGCCGAACATCTCGCGGGCCACGCGGGCGGCGATGATGTTGGAGTTGTCACCGCTGGAGACGGCGGCGAAGGCGCCCGCGTCCTCGATGCCGGCCTCGCGCAGGGTGTCCTGGTCGAAGCCGACGCCGGTGACGCGGCGGCCGCCGAACGAGGAGCCCAGGCGGCGGAAGGAGGTGGGGTCCTGGTCGATCACCGCGACCGTGTGCCCCTGCTGCTCCAGGGTCTGGGCGAGGGCGGAACCCACGCGCCCACAACCCATGATGACAATATGCATCGCGTCACACCGCGCTTCCTACGGGCCCTGCGACCTCAGGGAATGTCGTGCTCATGTCTCTCTTTCGGCTCGCCTGGCGACATGTGGCGGCCAGTGTGCGGGCCGCAGGGGACATCATGCCGGTGCGCGTCGGCCGTGACCCCCCTCGGGGCCCCGGCAGCCGTGCTCACCCCTGCCCGTTCCACGCGCCGGCATGCCCGGAAGAGCGCGGGAATCGTCTCATCCCCCGGCCGACGACCCCCGGCGGCCGATGCTGCGGACGCTGGCAAGAGTCAGGAATCCGAGGCCCACGAGCGCCGCGGCGGCGCCGACGAGTTCTGCGGACAGGTGCATGGAACCTCCGGAAGGCGCAACGGCACAGAGGGGGACGGTGGTTTGTCATATAGGCACGCGAGCTTCCCGGCCTGCGGAATCCGCAGCCGCACCACCCGCCGAATTCACCCGTAGAGCAGACGCCGGGCGGATCGGGGGTGGCGGGTGGGCGGGCCCCCGTTCGAACGCTTACGATCCTCTGTTGTGTCCAAACTGACCGACGTGCCCAAGCGCATTCTCATCGGGCGCGCACTGCGCAGTGACCGGCTGGGGGAAACGCTCCTGCCGAAGCGCATCGCCCTCCCCGTCTTCGCCTCCGACCCGCTCTCCTCCGTGGCGTACGCCCCCGGCGAGGTGCTGCTGGTCCTGTCCATCGCGGGCGTGTCGGCGTACCACTTCAGCCCCTGGATCGCGGTCGCGGTCGTCGTGCTGATGTTCACGGTGGTCGCTTCCTACCGGCAGAACGTGCACGCCTACCCCAGCGGCGGCGGCGACTACGAGGTGGCCAACACCAACCTCGGGCCGAAGGCCGGCCTGACGGTGGCGAGCGCGCTGCTGGTCGACTACGTCCTGACCGTCGCCGTGTCCATCTCCTCCGGCATCGAGAACCTCGGCTCCGCGGTCCCCTTCGTCGTCGAGCACAAGGTCTTCTGCGCGATCGCCGTGATCCTCCTGCTCACGCTGATGAACCTGCGCGGTGTGAAGGAGTCCGGCAAGCTCTTCGCGATCCCGACGTACGTCTTCGTCGGCGGCGTCTTCATCATGATCGTGTGGGGCGCGTTCCGGGGACTGGTGCTCGGGGACAGCATGCGCGCGCCCACGGCGGACTACGAGATCAAGCCGGAGCACCAGGGCCTGGCCGGCTTCGCGCTGGTCTTCCTCCTCCTGCGGGCCTTCTCCTCCGGCTGCGCCGCGCTCACCGGCGTCGAGGCCATCTCCAACGGCGTCCCGGCCTTCCGCAAGCCCAAGTCGAAGAACGCGGGCAACACCCTCGCGATGATGGGCCTGCTCGCCGTCACCATGTTCTGCGGCATCATCGCGCTGGCCGCCGCCACCGACGTCCGCATGTCGGAGAACCCGGCCAAGGACCTCTTCCACAACGGCGTCCCGGTCGGCGCGGACTACGTCCAGCACCCGGTGATCTCGCAGGTCGCCGAGGCCGTCTTCGGCGAGGGCAGCTTCCTGTTCATCGTCCTCGCCGCGGCCACCGCGCTGGTCCTCTTCCTCGCCGCGAACACCGCCTACAACGGCTTCCCGCTGCTCGGCTCGATCCTCGCCCAGGACCGCTACCTGCCGCGCCAGCTGCACACCCGCGGCGACCGGCTCGCCTTCTCCAACGGCATCGTGCTCCTGGCCGGCGCGGCCATGCTCCTCGTCGTCGTCTACGGCGCCGACTCCACCCGCCTCATCCAGCTCTACATCGTCGGCGTCTTCGTCTCCTTCACGCTCAGCCAGATCGGCATGGTCCGTCACTGGAACCGCCACCTGGCCGCGGAGAGGGACCAGGCCAAGCGCCGCCACATGATCCGCTCGCGGGCCATCAACGCCTTCGGCGCCTTCTTCACCGGACTGGTGCTCGTCGTCGTCCTCGCCACCAAGTTCACGCACGGCGCGTGGGTCGCCCTGCTCGGCATGTGCATCTTCTTCGCCACGATGACCGCGATCCGCAAGCACTACGACCGCGTCGCCGAGGAGATCGCCGCCCCCGAGGAGACCGAGGAGCCCGGACAGGCCCCCGACGACGACCTGGTACGCCCGTCCCGCGTGCACTCCGTCGTCCTGATCTCCAAGCTCCACCGCCCCACCCTGCGCGCCCTCGCCTACGCCAAGCTGCTGCGCACGGACTCCCTGGAGGCGCTCAGCGTCAGCGTGGACCCGGCGGAGACCAAGGCGCTGCGCGAGGAGTGGGAGCGCCGCGGCATCGACGTACCGCTGAAGATCCTGGACTCGCCGTACCGCGAGATCACCCGGCCGGTCATCGAGTACGTCAAGAGCCTGCGCAAGGAGTCGCCGCGCTCCGCGGTCTCCGTGATCATCCCCGAGTACGTGGTGGGCCACTGGTACGAGCACCTGCTGCACAACCAGAGCGCGCTGCGCCTCAAGGGGCGGCTGCTGTTCACCCCGGGCGTCATGGTCACCTCCGTCCCCTACCAGCTGCAGTCCTCGGAGGCGGCCAAGCGGCGCGCCCGCAAGCGGCAGGACTGGAACGCGCCCGGCGCGGTGCGGCGCGGACCCGCCCACCACGACCGGTCGAAGGAGTCCACGCCGTCCACGTAGACTGGTCGGCTGTTGTCCTTCCGACGCCTCCCTTTGTCGTCCCGTTCTCTGGAGTCACCCCGCCATGCAGGCAGAACCGAAGAAATCGCAGGCGGAGCCGTCCGCGGTGTCCCTGGTGGGGGAGGAGTACGAGGTCGAGATCGGCCCCGTCGCCCACGGCGGCCACTGCATCGCCCGCACCTCCGAGGGGCAGGTGCTGTTCGTCCGGCACGCCCTGCCCGGTGAGCGGGTCGTGGCCCGGGTGACGGAGGGCGAGGAAGGCGCACGCTTCCTGCGCGCCGACGCCGTCGAGATCCTGGACGCCTCCAAGGACCGCATCGAGGCGCCCTGCCCCTTCGCCGGCCCCGGCCGCTGCGGGGGCTGCGACTGGCAGCACGCCAAGCCGGGTGCCCAGCGGCGCCTGAAGGGCGAGGTCGTCGCCGAGCAGCTGAAGCGCCTGGCGGGCCTCACGCCCGAGGAGGCCGGCTGGGACGGCACGGTGATGCCGGCCGAGGGCGACAAGGTGCCCGCCGGACAGGTCCCCTCCTGGCGTACGCGCGTGCAGTACGCCGTGGACGACGAGGGCCGCGCGGGCCTGCGCAAGCACCGCTCGCACGAGGTCCAGCCGATCGACCACTGCATGATCGCCGCCGAGGGCGTCAGCGAACTGGGCATCGAGCGGCGCGACTGGACGGGCATGGAGTCCGTCGAGGCGATCGCGGCGACCGGCTCGCAGGACCGCCAGGTCATCCTCACCCCGAAGCCGGGCGCCCGGCTGCCCATCGTGGAGCTGGACCGCCCGGTCTCCGTCATGCGCGTCGGCGAGAAGGACGGCGGCGTCCACCGCGTCCACGGCCGCCCCTTCGTCCGCGAGCGCGCCGACGACCGCACCTACCGCGTCGGCAGCGGCGGCTTCTGGCAGGTCCACCCGAAGGCCGCCGACACGCTGGTCCGCGCGGTCATGCAGGGCCTGCTCCCGCGCAAGGGCGACATGGCCCTCGACCTGTACTGCGGCGTCGGCCTCTTCGCGGGCGCCCTCGCCGACCGCGTCGGCGAGACGGGCGCGGTCCTCGGCATCGAGTCCGGCAAGCGCGCCGTCGAGGACGCCCGGCACAACCTCGCCGGCTTCGACCGCGTCCGCATCGAACAGGGCAAGGTCGAGGCGGTCCTGCCGCGCACGGGCATCGACGAGGCCGACCTCGTCGTCCTGGACCCGCCCCGCGCGGGCGCCGGCCGCAAGACGGTGCAGCACCTGTCCTCCCTGGGCGCCCGCCGCATCGCCTACGTCGCCTGCGACCCGGCCGCGCTCGCCCGTGACCTGGCGTACTTCCGGGACGGGGGGTACCGGGTGCGGACGCTGCGGGTGTTCGACCTGTTCCCGATGACGCACCATGTGGAGTGCGTGGCGATCCTGGAGCCGGTTGCGAAGGGTTCCTGAGCTGCGGTTCTGTGCGTGTGCGTTGTGTGCGGTGCGGGTGTTGCGGGTGATGTCCTGGCCGCGCTGTCGCCGTACTCCGGTGGGTTGGGCGTGCGGCGGAGAGGCTCTCGGAAGGCGGGGCGGGCCGTAGGGGCTCCGGTGCCTGAGGAGGGGCTTCAGGTCGTCGGGGTGTGGCTCGGGAATGGCGGGCGGTCGGGGCGAAGCGCTGAGTTCCGCCACCGCCACCGTCACCGCCGTCGCGCCGCGGTCATGCGGCCCGCGCCTGTGCGCAGACGTGGGTCGCACGGAGCCGGACGGACGTCGGCCGTCGGTGCGCGACGGTCCTGAGCCGGGCCGGTGGCCGGGGGAGTTTCTACAGGTCGTCAGGCATTGTCCCGGTGCGCTGTCCAGACGGTGCCCCGGGCCTCGTACTCCAGCATGCTCTCCAGGCCGAGTGCGGCGTCGACGCCGAGTTCGCGGCGGACCAGCCGGAGTGCGAGCTCCAGGCCGGAGGTGACGCCCCCGGCGGTGACCAGGTCGCCGTCGTCGACGACGCGGGCGTTCTTCAGGACCCCGCCCTGACGTTCCAGGTCGGCCCTGGCCCGGTGGTGGGTGGTACAGGGCCGGCCGACGGTCAGGCCGGCGGCGGACAGGAGCATCACGCCGGTGCACAGAGCGCTGACGGTGAGCCCCGGCCGGGGGGCCCGTGCCAGTGCCCGGGGCAGGGCTCCTCGCTGGATCTCGGCCCAGACTCCGGGGTCCTCACGGCGGGCGTAGCCGCCGCCGGGGACGACCAGGATGTCGGCTTCCTCCGGGGCCCAGGCGTGGTCGGCGCGCAGACGGGTGCCGTAGGCGGCGGTGAGGGTACGAGGGCCGTCGAGGGCCACGTAGCGGACTTCGACGCCGCGGTCGGTGAAGTGGTCGGACGCGGCGAACACCTCGTAGGGGGCCGCGAGGTCGAGTTCCTCGACGCCCTCGAAGAGCACGACATGTACCCGGAGGGAGCCGGAGCCCTCGCGTCGGAGCGGTGCTGCGGCGGAGCGGTGCGCGGGGGCGCCGGCGGCGATGCCGGCGGCGCCGAGGGCGGTCGCGGTGTGCAGGAGGGTGCGTCGCTTCACGGGGCGTCTCTTCACGGGTCGTCTCTTTCCGGGTGGTCGGCGAGGAAGGGGAAGGTCCTCAGCGGGCGAGGGGCTCGTCGGCGAGGTAGGGGGGTGCGGGGTCGTACTGGAGCTCACGTCTCACGGCGCGCGCGTGGTCCCGGCCGTGCAGGTGTCCGACGAGCCAGAGGGCGCTGTCGATTCCGGCGGACACGCCCTGGCTGGTGAGGAGGTTGCCGTCGACGACGTACCGGGGTTCGGACAGGACGGTCACGTCCCCGCGGGCGGCCAGTGTCTCCTCGTACCGCCAGTGGGTGGCCACGCGGCGGCCGCGGGCAGGGCCGGCGGTGTGGAGGAGGAAGGCGCCCGTGCAGACGCCGACGACCCAGTCGGCCCGCTCGGCCCGGTCGGCGATCCACTCGGTGACACGTGGGTTGTGCGGTCCGGCCTCCCGGGCTCCGGATCCACCGGGGACGAGCAGGACGTCCAGGGGCGGGTGGTGGTCGAGTACGTGGTCCGGCAGGATCCGCATGCCGTTGGCGCAACGCACCGGGTCGGGGTTCTCGGCGAGCAGCAGAACGGTGTCGGCGCCGTCGCGCAGTGCCGCGGAGGTGGTGAAGACCTCCCACGGTCCGGTGACGTCGAGTTCCTCGGCGGTGTCGAAGAGGAGAATGCCGTACGTGGTCATGGCGTGGCCGTTCGTGAGAGGGGACGGGGTTCCGCGTCCGTGTGACGGAGGGGGTGGGGAAAGAGGGGGAGAACGGGGGTGCCGTCAGCGGCTGTTGACGATGCCCCGGCGTTCGTACTCCAGGACCTGCTCGGCGGACAAGGCCGTGTCGGGGCCGAAGAACCGCTCCAGGAGCCGGATTCCGAGGTCGATGCCCGAGGTGACGCCCCCGCAGGTGACGAGGTCGCCGTCGTCGACGACCCTGCCGCCGACCACGTTTCCGCCCTCCCGGCGCAAGGCGTCCCGGGCGATGTGGTGGGTGGTGCAGCGGCGCCCTGCCGTCAGGCCCGCCGCCGACAGCAGCATGGTGCCCGTGCACACGGCGCCGAGGACGAGTCCCTTTCTGGGGGCCGCCGCGAGGGCCCGGGGCAGGACGCCCCGCCGGATCTCCCGTCGGAGCCCGGAGCCGTCGCCGTATCCCGCGCCGGGCACGATGATCACGTCCGCCGAGCGGGGCGACCAGGCGTCTCGGCATACGATCTCCATACCGGCGGCCGTCGTCACCCGCCGGGGACCCTCGGCATGGACGAAGGACTGGGCGACGAGCTTCTCGCCGGCGATGCCGAGCACCTCCACGTGACCGGCGAAGTCCTGTTCCTCGGCACCGTCGTACAGGACGGTGTGGACGCGCAGCGGGCGCGAGCGCGGGGGAGTGGCTCCGGGGCGCGAAGTCGCGTGGGTGCGGGCGGACATGGGTCCTCCGGGAGGGGCGGCGGCGAGGTGTCCGAGGCCGTCGGGACGTGGGGACACGCCCAGTCTTGCGGCGGGGAGGGACCCGTGAAACGGGCACGCGTGCCGCTGGTGCGCAAGATGCGGCCAACCGTCTGCCGCCTGCCGCCTGCTGCCTGCCGTCTCCCGCCGCTCAGACGCGGAAGGCGGCCCGGTAGGCGGACGGTGTGGTGCCGACCTGTCGTGCGAAGTGATGGCGCAGCGTCTCGACGGAGCCGAATCCGCACTCCTCCGCCACCCGGGTCAGCGGCAGCGCCGTCGTCTCCAGGAGTTCCCGGGCGCGCTGGACGCGCTGCGCGAGCAGCCAGCGCAGCGGCGTGGTCCCGGTCTGGGCGCGGAAGTGCCGGGCCAGGCTGCGGCGGCTCATCATCGCGTGTGCGGCGATGTCGGCCAGGCTCAGAGGCTCGCCGAGCTTGCCGCGCATCCACTGCAGGGTGTCACCGAGGTCGGTCGTGTCCTCCTCGGGCGCCCGGTACTCGATGTACTGCGCCTGTCCTCCCGTTCGTTGGGGCGGCATCACCAGCGTGCGCGCGGCCCTCGCGGCCATCGCCGCGCCGAGGTCACGGCGGATCATGTGCAGGCACAGGTCGAGCCCGGCGGCGATACCGGCCGAGGTGAGGATCCGGCCCTCGTCCACGTAGAGCACCGAGGGGTCCACACGCGTGCCCGGGAACTGGTCCGCAAGCACGTCGGCGAACCGCCAGTGGGTGGTCGCGCGGCGCCCCTCCAGGAGCCCGGCGTGGGCCAGTGCGAAGGCTCCGGTGCAGATCGAGGCGATGCGGGCCCCGCCGGCCGCGGCCTCTTGTAACAGCCGGAGCGCCCGCGGAGAGGGGACCCGGTCGTGCGGGATGCCGGGTACGACGACGGTCCCGGCGCCCAGGGCGTCGTCCCAGCCGTACGAAGAGGAGATCCGGAACGGCTCGACCGGGCCGGCCGTCGCCGTCACCGACCGGTCGGCGCAGACACGCACCTCGTAGGCCGGTGTTCCGTCGTCGTCCGTGGGGATCGCGAACGCCTGGCAGGGGATGGCGAGATCGAGGGCTGACACCCCGTCGAGTGCGAGAACGGCGACCACGTGCATACGCCGGGAGCCTACGTGGTCGCAAGAGCGGCTCGGCGGGCGGATTGCAGAGCGGGACGGGGCGGATACCGTCCGGTGTCCTCCGGTGGCGGGCGCCACGCCACTGTCCTGGGCGGACGCGGGGCACAGGGCGTACCGGCCGGCCCGCGGGAGAACCGCCCGAGCCGTCGGCGCGGCTGCGACGCGTCGCCACCGCGCCGACGTCGTCGGGATCGCCGGGCGCCTCTTGGATCCGTTCCCCGTTCCCCGCCTGCCGTTCCCCGTTCTCCGCCCGCCGTTCCCCGTTCTCCGCTCTCCGTTCGCCCGGGAAGCGCGCCGGGCCTCCCACCGGTCATGCGCGAAGACCGGTGGGCCGCACGTCCCGTCGGTGATGCCTTGCCGGGGGCGGGAAGGGCCGCAGCGCGGGGTGCCATCGGTCCGTCCCTGCCCTCGCGGCGGGGTGCGTCAGGTGCGGGTCCAGCGCTGGTTGGCGCCGTTCGAGCAGGAGTAGAGCTGGATCGGCGTGCCGTTGGCGGTGCCGCCTCCGACGGCGTCGAGGCAGAGGCCGGACTGGACGCCGACGATGGATCCGTCGGGGTTGAGGCGCCATTTCTGGTTGTCGCCGCCCCAGCAGCCGTAGATCTGGACCTTGGCGCCGTTGCCGGTGCCGGCGGCGTCCAGGCACTTGTCGCCGTGGACCCTGAGCTCGCCGGCGCCGGTGTACGTCCACTGCTGGTTGGCGCCGCTGTGGCAGTCCCACAGCTGGAGCCGGGTGCCGTCGGTGGCACTGGCGCCGGGCACGTCCAGGCAGCGGCCCGAGCCGACGCCCTTGATCTGCCCGGAATCCGCGGGGGGCGTGGGGGAACCGCCGTCGAGTGCGTCGAGGACGGCGGTGTAGGCGGGCTTCTTGCTGCCGTCGCCGTTGAACAGGAGCGGCGTGTCCTGCGATCGCCAGGAGTCGGTGTCGCGCACGCCCCAGACGGTGATGCCGAGACAGCGCGAGACGGCCAGGCAGTCGTTGGTCACGGCGGCGTAGGCCGAGGCCGGGGCGCCCTGGATGTCGAGTTCGGTGACGGCCACGTCGACGCCGAGGGCGGCGAAGTTCTGCAGGGTGGTGCGGAAGTTGCTGTGGTAGGGGTTGCCGCTGTTGAAGTGGGCCTGGAAGCCGACGCAGTCGATCGGCACGCCGCGCTGCTTGAAGTCCCGGACCATGGCGTACATGGCCTGGGTCTTGGCCGATGTCCAGTTCTCGACGTTGTAGTCGTTGTAGCAGAGCTTGGCGGACGGGTCGGCGGCGCGGGCGGTGCGGAAGGCGACCTCGATCCAGTCGTTGCCGGTGCGTTGCAGGTTGGAGTCCCGGCGGGCGCCCGAACCGCCGTCGGCGAACGCCTCGTTCACGACGTCCCACTGGGCGATCCTGCCCTTGTAGTGGGCCATCACGCCGTTGATGTGGTCGATCATCGCCTGACGCAGCTGGCTGCCGCCGAGGCTCTGCATCCAGCCGGGTTGCTGGGAGTGCCAGGCCAGGGTGTGGCCGCGCACCTGCTTGCCGTTCTGCACCGCCCAGTTGTGGACGCGGTCGGCAGCGGTGAAGTCGAACCGGCCCCGCTGTGGTTCGGTGGCGTCGATCTTCATCTCGTTCTCGGCCGTCACCATGGTGAACTCGCGGTCCGCGATCGCCGTGTACGCCGGGTCGCTCAGTCTGCCCGAGGCGATGGCGGTGCCGAAGTAGCGGCCGCTCTGCGCCGCTGCGGCACCGAGCGTGCTCTCGGCCGCGTGAGCGGTCGGTGGCGTGGCCAGTGCGGTGGCCGGACCCAGGACGCCGACGGCCAGCGCCAGCAGCAGGGTGCGGATCCTTCGGCGGACAACGGGTCCGGGGAGGGCGTACGAGCCCATGACTGTGCCTCCGAGGTAGGGGTCACTGAAGCGCAGGGGGTTGCGTCGTCCGCTCCCTTCGGCAGGTGGACGGACGGGGCGGGACGCGCTGGTGCGGACTTCACCGGAACGGGATGGCGCGGGCGGTCCGGTGCGCGGGCCTGTCGTGCGGTTGTGTGTGGGGGATCTGTCGTGTGGAACGGGTTGCCCGGGGAGCGGCGTGGTGCGAGATGCCGAGCTGCGGCCGGTTTCCCAGACAGGAATGATCGAGCGGTTGACGGTGCATCGTCAATATTTCTGACGAAGAAAGATTCCCCTTGCTCATCGAAAGTTTCGAAGCCGGGTGCATTTGGATGGCGGCCGAAGGTGAACTGGGGCGCGATCCTCTGGAGTGCCCCTGGTCGCTGCGGTGGCCTGTCGAGGTCGAAGGGGGGCGGGCCGTGTCGGTGTGGCGCCCACTTTCGGGGGAGGGGGGTGCTGACGAACGTTTCGGTGGTGTTGGCGATATGTGCGAGAGGTATTGACGCCGTTCTTCGGCTCCCTATCATTCAGGGTGCTCGGCATGACGGCCCTCGTTCGTAATTTCGAACGATTCGAGCCGCCCCTCGCGAGGTGGGGTGACTCCGGGTCGCACCGCCCGGACGCGGAGCCGCGAGGGGCTGTGCGCATGTGCGTGTCATGCCCCTGTCAGCATTTTGATGTCGTTCCGCACCACCGGCCCGGACAACCTCCGACGAGGCCGGCCGGATCCGCCTACCCAAGGTTGGGGAAGTCCCTATGCACAGAGGAAGTTTCGCCCGCAGACATACGTCCGCGGTACTCGCCGCCGCGGTCGCGGTCCTGGCCGCGCTGGCGGCGATGCTCGTCGTCACCCCGGCCCGGGCGGCGGACAGCGGCGCCCTGCGCGGTGTCGGTTCGAACCGGTGCCTCGATGTGCCGGGCGCCAGCCGGACCAACGGCACGTACCTGCAGATCCACGACTGCTGGGGCGGGACCAACCAGCAGTGGACACTGACGGACGGCAACCAGCTCACCGTGTACGGCGACAAGTGCCTGGACGTTCCGGGCCACGCCACCACGGCCGGCACCCGGGTGCAGATCTGGAGCTGTTCCGGCGGTGCGAACCAGCAGTGGCGGGTGAACTCCGACGGCACGGTCGTCGGGGTGCAGTCCGGGCTGTGCCTGGAAACCGCGGGCGCCGGCACGGCCAACGGCACGGCGGTGCAGCTGTGGACCTGCCACGGCGGCAGCAACCAGAAGTGGACCGGTCTGACCGGCACGCCGCCGACGGACGGCACGTGTGCTCTTCCGCCGGCGTACCGCTGGTCGTCGACGGGCGCGCTGGCGCAGCCGGCGAACGGGTGGGCCGCGGTGAAGGACTTCACCACCGTGAAGCACAACGGCAAGCACCTGGTCTACGCGTCCACCTTCGCGGGAACGTCGTACGGCTCGATGATGTTCAGCCCTTTCACCGACTGGCCGGACATGGCGTCGGCCCGCCAGACCGGGATGAACCAGGCCGCGGTGGCGCCCACGCTGTTCTACTTCGCGCCCAAGAGGATCTGGGTGCTGGCGTACCAGTGGGGTGCGTGGCCCTTCATCTACCGCACGTCGAGCGACCCCACCGACCCCAACGGCTGGTCCGCCCCGCAGCCGCTGTTCACCGGGAGCATCCCCGACTCCGACACCGGCCCGATCGACCAGACCCTGATCGCCGACGGCCAGAACATGTACCTGTTCTTCGCCGGTGACAACGGCAAGATCTACCGGGCGAGCATGCCGATCGGGAACTTCCCGGGCAACTTCGGTTCGTCCTACACGACGGTCATGAGCGACACGAAGGCCAACCTCTTCGAGGGCGTGCAGGTCTACAAGGTCAAGGGCCAGAACCAGTACCTCATGATCGTCGAGGCGATGGGCGCGAACGGACGCTACTTCCGCTCCTTCACGGCCTCCAGCCTGAACGGGACGTGGACCCCGCAGGCCGCCACCGAGAGCAACCCCTTCGCGGGCAAGGCCAACAGCGGCGCCACCTGGACCGATGACATCAGCCACGGTGACCTGGTGCGCGACAACCCCGACCAGACCATGACCGTCGACCCCTGCAACCTGCAGTTCCTCTACCAGGGCAAGGACCCTGCCGCGGGCGGCGACTACAACCGGCTGCCGTGGCGGCCGGGTGTCCTCACCCTGCGGCGCTGACCTTCCCGGTCCACGGTGACGTGATGCGGCACGGTCCGCAGGAGGGGCGAGCGGTTCACGGCGCGGACCGCTCGCCCCTCCTGACCGGGCGCCAGGAGCTTCCGCACCGGACTCGTGGATGTCACGGAAGGCCACGTGGTGCCGTCCCGGGTGAAGCGGACTCCCACGAGAACCGTCCCGCCGTCGGAAGCCGGGCGTTGCCTGACGGTACGGCGGGTGAACGCCGGCGGCAGGCGCCGGGGACTCAGGCGGTGAGGAGCGGGCCGGTCGTGGAGCGGGCCCCGGGGACCCGGTGGCGTGCCGCGGCGAGGGCGGAGCCGACGTCACGGGTGCCGGTGGACACGCACAGGGTGTAACTGACGTCGTCCAGGCGGCGCCGTGCCTCCTCGTCACCCTTCTCGGCGTGCAGCGCGCGCAGCGCTTCGTACCGCTCGACCAGGTCCTTCAACACGGCCGGGTGTGCCATCAGCATCAGGGGTCTCCCTTGTCGCCTTGTCGCCGCCACTCACATGGGTCGTACACGGACCCGTGTGCCCCGAGCCCCGGCCCGCAGTCCCCTGGTCTTCCGGGGCGAGGGCGGCCGGGGGAGACGGGTGCGGAGGTCCGCGCGGTGCGCGTCGATCTCCGCACCGACGAGGGACGGTTCCGGCTCCTGGATGCGTTCGACGGCCTCGCGGTCGGCGGACCGGGCCGGTGTCGCGCAGGCCGCCACGGGCACTCCGGGGGCATGAGTCCTCACCGACTGGTTCCCGAGTCCCTGGCCCTGCTGGCCGAAGGCTACGCCTGGCTGCCCGACCTGATGCGCGCCGGGGACGGCACCGCGCTGGAACTCCGCCTCCTCGGACACCCGGCCCTGGCCGTACGGGGCCCCGAGGCGGTCCGCTTCTTCTACGACGAGGAGCACGTCCGGCGCCACGGGGCGCTCCCCGGCCCGGTCCTGAGCACCCTCTTCGGCCACGGCGCGGTCCACACCCTCGACGGCGACGCCCACCGGCACCGCAAGTCGTTCTTCCTGCCGCTGCTGGAGACCGACGCGGTGACGGGCTCGGCCGGGCACGTCGTCGAGGCCTGGGACGAGGCCGTACCGCGCTGGCGGGCGCAGCCGCAGGTGGTGCTCTTCGACGCCGTGGGCAGGGTGCTCACGCGCGGCGTCTGCCGGTGGGCCGGCGTCCCCCTCGCCGAGGACGAGGAGGAGCCGCTGGCACGGGACCTGCTGGCCATGGTGGACGGTTTCGCCACGGCGGGCCCCCGGCACTGGCGGGCCAGGCGGGCCCGTACCCGGCAGGAACAGCGGTTCGCCGCCCTCGTCACCGAGGTGAGGTCCGGCACGGTCCGGGCCCCGGCGGGTTCCGTGCTGGAGCGCGTCTGCCGCCACCGCGACGCCTCCGGTGCCGAGCTGACGCCCCGGATCGCGGCGGTGGAGCTGCTCAACGTCCTCCGCCCCACCACCGCGCTGAGCTGGTTCACGGCCTTCGCCGCGCACGCCCTGCACCGCCGGCCCGAGCACGTGGAACGGCTCCGGTCGGGCGAGGACGGGTTCGCCACGGCGTTCGCCCACGAGGTCCGCCGGTTCTATCCCTTCGCCCCGTTCCTCGGCGGCCGGGTCGTCACCGACCTGACCTGGCAGGGCCGGCACGTCCCGGCCGGCGGCCTGGTTCTGCTGGACGTCCACGGCCAGAACCACGACGAGCGGTTCTTCAAGGACCCGTACGTCTTCCGGCCCGAGCGCTTCCTCGGCCGTCCGCCCGGCCGGGACGAGCTGATCCCGCAGGGCGGCGCGGATCCGCGTACCGGCCACCGCTGCCCCGGCGAGGCGATGACCGTGGGCGTCCTCGCCGCGCTCGCCCAGCGACTGGCGGCCCTGGACCACCGGGTCCCGGCGCAGGACCTGACCATCCCCCTGAACCGCATCCCCACCCGGCCGCGCAGCGGAATGATCATCCAGGTGTCCGGGCGGCACGGGACGGGCGGGTTCACGGGATGAATGCCCCGCCGGGGGTTTCGGCCGGGGGCTACGAGTCACCCGTGTGACCGGCATGCGATGCGATGCGCAGGTGACGCGAGGAGGAGAGCCGATGTCGAACCCGCAACAGCCCGAGCTGCGGCGCAGTGACAAGGGCGCGGGCACTCCGCAGGACAGTGAGGCCCGCAAGGCGGCACAGCCCACCCGCGGGGGCGGTGGCCACGCGCACGGCACCGACCGCGGCGGCAAGGGCGGAGGAAAGGGCGGCGGTACGCCTCCCGAGCAGCAGCCGGACCACCCGGTCTGAGCCCACCGCACGGATTTGCGAACGCCGCACGGACCGGTGAACGCCGTGCGGACCGGCCCGTGCGGGCCGGGCGGGTCCGAGGGGCGCGCTGTCCCGGCAGCGCGCCCCTCGGACGGACGACGGTACGTCGCCGCTCCGCGCCGCCCGCCGTGGGAGCGCAGCCACAGGCGCCGCGGCGCCGACGGCGTCCCTGCCAGGAGTCCTGCACAGGCTGCCGGGGGCTCGCGAACGGTCTGTGGCGGTTCTCCGGTGCTGTGCGGGGGCGGAACCTCCTAGGCGACGCGGTCGAGGAGCGAGTCGAACGCGGGTGGCAGGTGCTTCCACCCCTCGGGGCCGGCGGCGTACTCGGTGTCGGTGAGCAGACAGGACTCGAGGAGACGGGCGAGCGCGTCGCGGTCGAGGCCGGGGGAGGTGAAGACGAGGTGCTGGCAGCGGTCGCCGTGCTCCGGGTGCCAGTCCAGGGCGGCCGCCGCCCGGCGCACGGGCGGGGTCAGATCCCAGGCGGCGTCGGACAGGGAGGCCAGCCAGGGGCCGGCGCTCTCCACGCAGAGTGCTCCGCCGGCGGCGTCCCAGGCGAGCAGGGTGTCGGGGCGGTCGGCGAGCCAGAACCGGCCTCTGCTGCGGACGGCCGCGCAGCAGAGGTCCTCCAGTGCCCGGTAGAGACGTTCGGGGTGGAAGGGGCGCCGGTGGCGCCAGACCAAGGTGGCGACCCCGGCTTCGTCGGCCTCCTGGGGGAGGAGGGCGCAGGCCGGGTGCTGGGCGTCGGCAGCCGCCTCCACGTCAAAACCGGCGAAGGCCAGCCGGGCGAGTTCGGGGGAATCGGTGCGCACCCGGCGGGCGGTCGGGTGGAGCTGGGTGAGGAGCGCGCGGTCCTCGTCGTCGGCCTGCCCGCTCTCCAGGACAGCGAGCACGGGGGCGTACTCCAGCTGCCTGGCCCAGGTGTCGCCGACGGTGCGCCGGTCGGTCGCGGCGGCCGCGAGCCCCGCTTCGGCCAGGTCGTCGCCGTTGGCGAGACAGGGGAGCACGAGCGCGGGATCGACCGCCGTGATGACGTTGGTGAGGCGGAGCGACCCGGCGCCGTGGGCGGCGACGAGTTCGGCCATCGCCCTGGGCTCGACGGAGTCCCACAGTTCGACGACGACGAGCCGGGTGAGACCGGTGCCGGCCAGCCGTTCCAGTTCGGGGACCAGGTCCTCGCGCAGCGCGCAGCACGCGCAGTCGTCGACCAACGGCGTCCCCGCGCGCGACAGTTCGCCCGAGGCGTCACGTGCCTGGCGCAGGACGGTGCCGCCGGCCGCCGTGGACAGGTCGTGGTGGAGGGCGATGCTGCCGGGCACGGCGTGCAGGAGACGGTCCACGGTCTCGCGGCGGGCCTCGGAGTGCATCCCGCCGACGATCACCACCGGGAGGCGGGCCTCGTCCCGCATCAGCGGGCTTCCCGTCGGCCGTAGCGGCGCTCGAAGCGCTCGACCCGTCCGGCGGTGTCCATGACCCGGGCGGTTCCGGTGCAGAAGGGGTGGCTCATGTTCGAGATCTCGACGTCGACCACGGGGTAGGTGTTGCCGTCCTCCCACTCGATCGTCCTGTCGCTGGTCATGGTGGAGCGGGTGAGGAAGGCGTGGTTCGCGGCACGGTCGCGGAAGACGACGGGGCCGTACGCGGGGTGGATGCCGGGCTTCATGGCGGTTCCCTTCGAGGTCCGGGTCGGGGGTGGGGGAGAGGGGCGGGGCCGGTGGTTCAGCGTTCTTCGCGGAAGTCGACGTGGCGCCGGACGACCGGGTCGTACTTGCGCAGGACCATGCGGTCGGGGTCGTTGCGGCGGTTCTTGCGGGTGACGTACGTGTAGCCGGTCCCCGCGGTGGAGCGGAGCTTGACGACGGGGCGTACTTCGTTGCGAGCCATGCGGCTAGTATATGGCAATGGTTTTCATTAGCGATAACCGCCGTCCGACGAGAGGCAGGTAAGACCTTGTCCGCCCACTGCCAACTGACCGGCGCCCGGCCGGGATTCGGCAACACCGTCTCCCACTCGCACCGGCGCACGCCGCGCCGCTTCGACCCCAACATCCAGCGCAAGCGCTACTGGCTGCCGAGCGAGGGCCGGTACGTCCGGCTGACGCTGAGCGCGAAGGCGGTCAAGACCGTCGACGGCATCGGCATCGAGGCCGCCGTGGCCCGCATCCGCGCCCGGGGAGGGAAGGTCTGATGGCCAAGAAGAGCAAGATCGCGCGGAACGAGAGGCGCAAGGCGATCGTGGAGCGGTACGCGGCCCGGCGCGCTGAGCTGAAGGAGATCGTCCGGCGGCCGTCCTCCACCGAGGACGAACGCCGGGCGGCCGTCGCGGAGTTGCGGCGCCAGCCCCGTGACGCCAGCGCGACCCGCGTGCGGAACCGGGACAGCGTGGACGGGCGGCCGCGGGGCCATCTGCGCAGGTTCGGCCTGTCACGCGTCCGTGTGCGCGAGCAGGCCCACGCCGGGTTCCTTCCCGGGGTCACCAAGTCGTCCTGGTAGCCACGGCGTTCGCGCGGTGGGCGAGGGCCCGGCCGCGGCTCGGCGGAGTCGCGGCCGGGGCCGGCGCGTCGGCGGACCCGTGCCCCGCGGCCGAGGGGCGGTTCGCGTGCGTCCGCGGCCGTCGGGCCCGAGGGGGCCGGACCGCTGAGGCGGATATCCGGGGCCCGGAGCGGTGGGAGCCGTTTCCGGCGAGGTTATGTCCCGTGCCGCCGAAAAGCTGAGCGTTACTCAACTTCACCCCCAGGGAGTTCAGGAGGGTCGCTTTTGTGTGAACTCCCTTTCGTTACTGCCGGTTAGAGCCCTGCTACTGGGCAGTAGGCCGATTCGTCGTCGTATCGTGTGCCTGGGGGCAAGTCGACGAATTCCGGCGGCGGCAGGGACGCCGCTCCTGCCTGTTCGCGATGTACGGGGATCAAGGGGAGCATGGAGAAACGGCTGGAATTCCGCATCCTGGGGCCACCGGAAGTACACGTCGAGGACGACCAGGTGCCGCTGGGCGGACCACGGCACCGTACGATCCTCGCCCTCCTGCTCCTCACCCCGGGCCGCGTCGTCCCGGTCGACGCGCTGATCGACTCGGTGTGGCACGAGCACCCGCCCGCCACGGCGCGCACCCAGATCTCCATCTGCATCGCGGCGTTGCGCAAGGCGTTCAAGAACGCGGGCTTCACCGAGGAGATCATCGTCACGGCCCACCCCGGGTACCTCCTGCGGCTGGGCCGTCACACGCTGGACACGGCCGAGTTCACCGAGCTGATCACCCTGGCCGAGACGGCGGTGCGCGAGGAGCGGCTGCCGGAGGCGTCCCGTGCCTACGCCGAGGCCCTGCGGCTGTGGCGCGGACGCCCGCTGGCCGGCGTCATGGGACTGCGCGTGGAGGACGAGGCGCGGCGGCTGGAGGAGCTGCGCCTCGACGTCTTCGAGGACGCCACCGCGGTACGCCTCCAACTGGGCGACCACCAGCGGGTGCTGCCCGACCTGGCGGCGATGGTCCGGCGCCATCCGCTGCGCGAACGCGCCCGTCACCAGCTGATCACCGCGCAGTACCGCTCCGGTCGGCGGGCCGAGGCGCTGGAGACCTTCCAGGAAGGGCGACGGTCGCTGCGGGAGGAGCTCGGCATCGAGCCGGGTCCCGCCCTGACCGAACTGCGCGACGCCATCCTGCAGGACGAGCGGTCGCTGTCGGCACCCGACCCGGACGGCGAGCCGGTACCCCGGCCGAACCCGGTCGGTGACCCGCTGGAGCTGCCTCCGGGCGTGCCGAGGCCGGCCGGCCGCAAGGAGGAACTGGCCCTGCTGGGCGAGCTGCTCGACACGGACGGCGCCGCCCGAGGCCCGGCCACCGGACTGATCACCGGTGTCGCCGGGGTCGGCAAGACAGAACTCGCGATCCACTGGGCGCACAGCGTCGCGGACCTCTTCCCCGGTGGGCAGCTCTTCGCCGATCTCCACGGCTACGACGAGCGGTTGGAGCCGACCAGCGCCGACGAGGTGCTCAGCCGCTTCCTGCGGTCCCTGTCCGTGCCCGCCGACCGGATACCCGCCGAGCCGGAGGAGCGGGCCGCGCTCTACCGGAGCCTGCTCGCCGACCGCCGGGTGCTCGTCGTGCTGGACAACGTGCGCAGCTACGCCCAGGTGCGCCCGCTGCTGCCGAGCGGCGACGGCTGCTGTGTGCTGGTCACCGGACGTGAGCAGATACCGGAGCTGGTGGCCTGGCCCCCGCGCGCCTGGGTACGGCTCGGCCCCCTCTCCACGTACGAGGCGGTCGAGCTGCTGGGCGGCATCGTGGGAGAGGAACGGATCACCGCCGAACCGGCCGCCGCCGCCACCCTCGCCGAGCTGTGTGACCTGCTGCCGCTGGCGCTGCGCATCGCCGGGGCCCGGCTCGCCTCGAAACCGCACTGGACCGTCGGGCACCTGGTGCGCAGGCTCAGCGACGAGCGGATACGGCTGGACGAGCTGAGCCAGGGCGAGTCGCAGGTGAGAGCCAGCTTCGCGCTGACCTACCGGGGCCTGGCCGAGCAGACCGCGCGGCTCTACCGGAGACTCGGGCTGCTGGACGTGCCGGACTTCTCGTCCTGGGTCGCCGCCGTCCTGCTCGACACGGACCTCTACACCGGGGAACGGCTCATCGAGGAGCTGGTCGACGCACAGTTCCTCGACGTGATCGGCCAGGACATGTCCGGGCACACGCGCTACCGGTTCCAGAACCTGCTGCGGCTGTTCGCGAGGGAGCGCGCGGAGGAGGAGAGCGCCGAGGAGCGGCATGCCGTGCTGGACCGGGTGTTCCGCACGTACCTCTTCCTCGCGGCCGAGGCCCACCGGCGGTGCTTCGGCGGTGACTTCAGCATCATCCACGGCACCGCGGTGCCACACCGGCTGCCGCCGGAGCTGACCGACGTCCTGCTGGCCCGGCCGCTGGACTGGCTGGAGGCCGAGCGGCTCCCGCTGAGCGCGGTCGTCGCCCGGGCGGCCGACACCGGCATGGACGAACTGGCGTGGGACCTCACGCTCTGCCTCCTCGTGCTCTTCGAGACCCGCAACTACCTCGACGACTGGCGCGAGTGCGCGGAGCGCGCCCTGGCCGCGGCCCGCGCCGCGGGCAACGCGCGGGGCGAGGCCGCGATGCTGCACGCTCTCGGCGCGCTGGAGATGCGCCGGCGGGAATTCACCGCGGCGTACGGCCTGTTCGCACGGGCGAGGGAGCTGCACGAACGGGCAGGGGAGGAACACGGCGGGGCCCTGGCGCTGCGGAACATGGCGATGATCGACGAGATGCGCGGCGAACTGGACACCGCGATGCGGTACAGCACCGCGGCGCTGGAGGTCTTCCGCGCGGTCGGCGACCGCTCCTCGGAGGCCCACGCGCTGAACAACATGGCGCAGATCTGCCTGGACCGGGACGACGTGGACGAGGCGCTGAGGCTGAGCAAGGAGTCGGTACGGGTCTCCGCCGCGATCGGCGAGGGCGGCACCCGCAGCCTGGCGCTGGGCACCCACCGGCTGGCCCGGGTGCACCTGGCCCGCCAGGAGTACGGCCTCGCCGAGGAGGCACTGCTCCGGGTGATCCACATCGTGCGGAGCCGGCTGGACATGACGGGGCTGGCCCACGCGCTGCTGGCACTCGGCGAGGCCCGGATGGGCGCCGGACGGTGGGAGCGGGCGCGGGTCACGCTGCGGCAGGCGCTGGAGACGGCGGCCCTGGTGGACAGCGCGCTCGTCGACGGGCGTATCAAACTCGCGCTCGGCACGGCCGGTCGGCAATGCGGAGATTTCCAGGAGGCCCGGCGCAATTACCTGGGGGCGTTGGCCAGTTTCGAACGCATCGGTGTGGAGGCGTGGATACAGCGGGCCCGGACCGCGCTCGCCGAACTGCCCGACGAGAACCGGGGGACGGGGAAACCGGGACGGTAAGCCGTTCGATAACGAGGGGAAAACCGGCTGTATTACTGTCTGATCAGTGCGTGATCCACAGTGTTTGCGTTCCAGGATTTCGCAGAATCGCTGTCGATGCATGAAGGAAGAGACGATGGACGTCCGCGTCATCCACCCGCACGCCGCCGAGACCACCGGCTCCGACGACGAGAGCTGGCACTGAGCCCACGACGGCGGCCCCGCCCCGAGTCCGACTCGGGGCGGGGCCGCCGTCGTGTCCGGCTCGGTCACCGGGCGGCCGGCGACCCCGGGCCGGTGCGGTGCGCGGCGGGCAGACCGGCGGCGAAGAGCAGCACCAGCTCGTGGAAGCGGTAGAAGGGCCGGCCCATCAGGTCGACGCCGCACAGGTCGAGCAGCGCACCGTCCACGAGCTGCTCCAGCCACTGTTCCGCGGTCGCCTCCGTCGTGCCCAGCACCCCGGCGGCCCGGTGCGCGGGGAAGGGCTCGGCGCCCATGCGGGCGAGCCGTACCAGGGCCGACCGCGCGGGCGACGGCAGGGCGTACAGCGACGACGACAGGGCCGTACCGACGTCCATGCCGCCGTAGGAGAGCTCCCGCAGCCGGTTCTCCGGGGCCGCCATGCGCTGGGCGAGGCGGGCCACGGGCCAGAACGGGCGGGCGAGGAGGCGGCTTCCGGCGATGCGCAGCGCGAGCGGCAGCCCACCGCAGCAGTCGATCAGTTCGTCCGTGGCGTCGGGTTCCGCGGCCAGCCTCGCCCGGCCCGTGACGGCGGCCAGCAGGTCGCGGGCCGCGGGAGCTCCGAGCGGCGCGAGTGCCGTGGTGCGGGCGCCGGTGACCTGGGTGAGCCTGGTCCGTCCGGTGATCACCACCACGACGCCGTGGAGGCCCGCCAGCAGCGGGTCGAGCAGCTTCCCCTCGGCCGCGCCGTCCAGCACCACCAGCAGCTGACGGCCCGCGGTGCGGGCGCGGAGCCGCCGCACGAGGTCCTCGCACTGTCTGCGGTCACCCCGCTCGCTGCCGCCCGGCGGCGTCACGTCACTCTCCTCGAGGGGCTCCCCGAGGTCGCGCAGGAGCGAGGCGAGGACGTCACCGGGCGGGCGGGGACGGCCGTTCGCCTCCGTCAGACCGACGAAGAGCCGGCCGTCGGGGAAGTCCCCGGCCGCCGCGTGCGCGACGTGCACGGCGAGGGCGGTCTTGCCGACCCCGGCCATACCGGTGACCAGCAGATGGCGTGGCCCACGCCCGGCGACCGACTCCGCCAGCTGGGTACGGAGCGTCCGGATCTCGGCCTCCCGGCCGGCGAGCCGCTCGACGGGCGGCGGCAGCGTGGCCGGTGCGACGGGACCGGCCGGTACTTCCCGCGCCGGCCGGGCGGTGCTGCCGGGGCCCGGTCCCCGGGTGCCCTTGAGGACGGCCGCGTAGGTCGCGCCGAGGGCCTCGCCGGGGTCGATGCCGAGCTGGTCGGCGAGAAGGCCGCGCCCCTCGTAGTAGCTCTGCAGGGCGTCGCTCTGCCGGCCGCTGCGGTAGAGGGCGGTCATCAGCTGCGACCGGAGCTTCTCCCGCAGCGGGTGCTGGGCGACGAGGCCGGTGAGTTCGGCGGTGAGCTGCTCGTGCCGGCCCAGCGCGAGGTCGGCCTCGATGCGGTTCTCCAGGGTGTGCATCCGGGCCTCCTCCAGCTGCGGCAGCTCCGCGTCGGCGAGGTGCTCGGTGACGTTGGCGAGGGCGGTGCCGCGCCAGTGTCCGAGGGCCTCGGCGAGCAGCGCCCCCGCCTCCCGGTGGCGGCGCTGGTCCAGCGCCGCCCGTCCGAGCCGGTCCAGCCGCTCGAACTCCAGCATGTCCACCGCGCTGTCCGGGGCCTGGAGCAGATAGCCGGGCGGCCTGCGCTCGATGCGCACCTCGTCACCGAGGAGCTTGCGCAGCCGTGACATGTACGTGTAGATCTGGGCGCCGGACGTGGCCGGCGGTTCCCAGCCCCACAGCAGGAAGTTGAGTCTGCTGTCCGACACGACCCGGCCCTTTGCGAGCAACAGGGCCGCCAGTACTGTGTGCACCTTGGCACCGGAGAGCGGAATCTGTAATCCGCCCCTGTGCGCTTCCACCGGGCCGAGGACTCGGAAGTCCATGCGACACCCCCGTCAGGCATGTGTGATCGATGTATCGCCACGAAGCTATGCGGGAGCCCTATTCTCGTGTTATCCGTTCGGTAACACCACCGGCTCACGACGGCAACGTCCGGGAACGGACGGTCGAGAACCGGTCACTCGCCACCGGCCGGTAGCCACCGGTCAGTCGTCGTCGACGGTCAGCTCACGGCCCAGGGACGCGGCGACCGTCTTGTGCACGTGTTTGCCGCCCTCGCCGTTGGTCAGGACGACGCAGCCGCTGCCGGAGCGCAACCGCAGCGAGACCAGTGCGCGGAACCCGGCGGTCTGCCCGCCGTGGCCGAACTCCGCCTCTCCCATGGACCCGTCGACGACCGTGCCCAGACCGTAGAAGCTGCCGGGGAACGCCTCGGTGAGCATCTGCGTGGCGAGCGGCGCCGGCAGCAGGTCGGAACAGCCCAGGTGGGCCTGGCGGACCTCCGCGGCCAGTTGGGCGATGTCGGCGGCGGTGGACCACAGTCCGCTGCCGGCCCGCACCGGCCGTACCCGGAAACCGTCGAGCAGCGGCCGGCCGTGACCGTCGTGCCCCGCGGCCCAGTCGTCCCGGGCGGCGGGCCCGTCGACGGGCGGTACGAAGGAGCTGTCCGCCATGCCGAGCGGCGCGAAGACCAGCTCCTGCGCCAGGTCGGCGAAGTCCTGCCCGGTGACGTCGGAGAGGAGCCGTTCGGCCAGCGCCCACTGGCTTCCCGCCTTGCGGAACCGGGTGCCCGGTTCGTGCTCGGCGCTCACGTCGTCGAGCACGGTGTCGAGCTTCGGCATCGGCTCGCCGGGCCGCCACCAGGTGGCGGCGGCGCTGGAGAAGCCCGCCGTGTTCGACAGCAGGTGACGCAGGGTCACGAAGGCTCCGGTGGCGGTGCGGGGCGCCCGCCGCCCGCTCAGGTACCGGTCCAGGTCGGTGTCGAGGCCGAGTTCGCCACGGGCGACCAGACGCAGCGCGGCGAACGCGGTGACGTGCTTGCTGATGGACCCGACCTGGAAGCGGGTGCGCAGCGTCACCGGGAGGCCGGTCTCCGCGGACCGGTCCCCGTACACCTGTACCCCCACCAGCCGCCCGTCCCGCAGCAGGGCCACGGCGGCGCCCGGCACCCGGTGCGCGGCCATGGTCCGGGTCGGGTCGACGGGCCCGCCCGCTGGAGCCACCGACATCATGGCCGATTCCTGCCCTTCTCGTGTCTCGTCCGGTCCGGTCGGCTCGGGCGGGGTGCCGTCGAGGGCCTGCGCCAGGTCCTCCACGGTCTCGCTGTCCAGCAGCATCCGCAGGGTCAGGGCGAGCCCGGCCTGCCGCGCGGCGGCCATCACGTGCACGATCCGCATCGAGTCGGCGCCCAGGTCCTGCAGCCGGTCCCGTACGCCGACGTCGGTCACGCCCAGGACCTGGGCACAGATCTCCACCAGGCGCCGCTCGGTGTCGGTGCGGGGCGCCAGATGGACGCGGTCCCCGGCGAGCGCGGCGCGGCCCGGGACGGGCAGCGCGGCCCGGTCGACCTTGCCGGCCGGGTTCAGCGGCAGCGCCGTCAACGGCACCACGGCCGCGGGCACCATGTACGCGGGCAGGGCGGCGGCCAGCCGGTCCCGCAGCGCCGCCGGGTCCGGCTCCGTGCCGTCGGCGCCGACCACGTACGCCGCCAGCCACTTCTCGCCCTGGTCGTCGTCGCGAGCCACCACGGCGGCGTCGTGGACGTCCGGTCCGCCGCGCAGCACCTCCTCGATCTCGCCGAGCTCGATGCGGAAGCCACGGATCTTGACCTGGTTGTCGACGCGCCCGAGGCACTCGAGCTGCCCGTCGGCCCGGAACCTGGCCAGATCCCCGGTGCGGTACATGCGGGAACCGGGCGGGCCGCCGTACGGCTCCGGCAGGAACCGCTCCGCGGTGAGTCCCGGCCGGCCCACATAGCCGCGGGCCACGCCCGCGCCCGCGATGTACAGCTCGCCGGTCACCCCGATGGGCACCGGCCGGTGCGCCGAGTCGAGCACGTAGGCACGGTAGTTGGGCAGCGGCCGGCCGATCGGCACCGACTCCGCGCCCGGCACCAGCTCGGTGCCGGTGCACCAGACGGTCGCCTCGGTGGGCCCGTACAGGTTGCTCAGCCGGCCGACACGGCCCACGAGCCGCCGGGCCAGCCCGGGCGGGCACTCCTCCCCGGTGGTGACCGCGGCGACCGGCAGCCGGTCCATCCCGGCGGCCAGCAGCAGCTTCCAGCCTGCCGGGGTGGCCTGCACATGGGTGATCCCGGCACTTTCCACCAGCCGCAGTTGCGCCACCGGGTCGTGGGCCTCGGCGTCGTCGGCGAGCACCACCCGGCCACCGGTGACCAGGGGGAGGTACAGCTCGGCGGTGGACACGTCGAAGGAGAGCGAGGTGACGGCCAGCCAGCGGTGCTCCGGTCCCGAGCGGTGCCACCGCCGCATCGAGAACAGCATGTTCAGCAGCGCGTACTGGCCGATCTGCACCCCCTTGGGCCGGCCCGTGGAGCCGGAGGTGAACAGGGTGTACGCCAGCCGGTGGGTGCGCGCGGGGTCGTCCGGGTCGCCGTCGGCGGAGCGGTCGGGCGGCGTCGCCGGACAGGCCGCGATCCGCTCACGCTCCGCGTCCAGGTCGACGGTCTCCCCCTCGTGCCCGGGGCCGAGGAGCGCGGCGCTGCCACCGTGCGTCACCGTCAGCCGCGCGCCCGCCGTCTCCCGCATGTAGCGCAGCCGCTCGGCGGGGAGCGCGGTGTCCAACGGCAGGTGGGACCCGCCCGCCTTCCAGATGCCGAGCAGCGCAGGCAGGGTGTCGGGGCCCCGCCGCAGCAGCACGCCCACCACCGACTCGGGTCCCACCCCGGCCTCCCGCAGCCGGTGCGCGATCCGGTTGGCCCGCTCGTCGAGCTGCCGGTACGTGACGGTGTGCCCGCCCACCTCTACGGCGACGGCGTCGGGGGTGGCCGCGGCCTGCCCCTCGATCACCTCGTGGACGTAGCGTCTCATCCCCACTCCACCTCGGTGTCGTTGAAGTCGTCCAGGACCTGGGCCAGTTCCACGACGGACAGCAGCGAGGCGTGCACGTCGCCGTCCGGGTCGGTGGCCATGGCGTCCAGTACCGCCCGGTACATGCCTGCCACGCGCTCGGCGTTCGCCCGGTCGAGTCCCGTACTCACCGCGCGCAGCACCAGCCGGCCGGGCACGTTGGCCACGGACAGCGTGAACTCGTTCGAGCTGTCGCCCGCGCCCGCCTGCACGTCCACCGCGCTCCCGGCGGTCTGGTGGAAGTCCTGATAGCGGTACATCACGTCGAACAGCCGCCTGCCACCGCCCAGTTGCTGCACGGCGGGCAGCGGATACCGGCGGTGCGGATACACCTCGGCCTCCCGGTCGAAGACCTGGCGCACCAGCTCGCGCCAGGTGCCCGCCGTCCGGTCGTGCGCGAAGGGCAACGTGTTCAGGTACATCCCGTAGACCTGTTCGGCGCCCGGCGCCTCGGGACGGGCGCTGTAGACCACGCCGGTGTGGAAGGCGTCCTCACCGGTGACCGTGGAGAGCACCCTCAGATGGGTGGCGAGCAGAACCGCCTTGAACGAGGTGTCGGTGGACCGGGCCAGCTCGCGCAGCGCCGGCTCGATGTCGCGGAAGTCCACCGACAGCTTGAAGTCCTCCCGGGGAGCGCCGTTCCCCGCACCCCACTCCTGAGGCAGCCGGCACGGCGCGTACGCGTCGACGACGCCCTGCCAGTACGAGCGGTCCTCGTCGGAGGCGAGGGACTCCTGCTCGGCGGCGATGAAGTCGGCATAACGCACTGCCACCGGCTCCGGCTCACCGGGCAGTTCGCCGGCCGCGTACGCCTGGTACAGGTCGAGGACCTCCCGCAGCAGCGACTGCTGGCTCCAGCCCTCCGTGATGGCGTGGCAGTGGGTGAAGCCCAGGTGCCATGCCGCGTCGGACTCGACCAACGCGGCGAACCGCAGCAGCGGCGGCCGGTCCAGATCGAACAGCGCAGCCCGCTCGGCGGCTATGTGCTCCTGTCGTGCCGCGGTGAACCGCTCGGCGTCCGTGCCGCGCAGGTCCCGCACCACGACCTGCGGTTCGGCGGCCGGATGCACCAGCTGCAACGGCACCGAGAAGCCCTCCAGGTCGAAGGAGGTCCGCAGCATCTCGTGACGCTCGACCACGGTCCGCGCCGCGCGGCGCAGGGCCTCGGCGTCGAACGGACGGCCGTCATGGATACGGAAGGTCGACGTGTTGTGGTACTTGTGCAGCCCGTCACCCGCGAGCATCTCGACCAGCATGCCGAGCTGCACCTTGGCGACCGGGTAGGCGTCGATGATGCCGTCGGGGAGGTGGTTGCGGTCTTCGTCGCCGACGAGGGTGAAGGGTTTTACGGGCTGATAGGCGTCGGTGGTGTCGTCGCCGGTGGTGAGGGTGGCGGCGAGGTTGGCGACGGTGCGGTGCTGGAAGACGTCGCGTACGGCGGCTTCGAAGCCTTCGGCGCGCAGGGCGCCGACCAGGGCGATGGCCTTGATGGAGTGTCCGCCGAGGTCGAAGAAGTTGTCCTCGACGCCGACCTGTTCGAGGCCGAGCACCTTGCTCCAGATCGCGGCGATGCGTTCTTCGGCGGGGGTGCGGGGGGCGACGTGGGTGTCGGTGGTGGTGTCGTCGGGGGCGGGCAGGGCGCGGTGGTCGAGTTTGCCGTTGGCGGTCAGCGGGATGGTGTCCAGCTGGATGAAGTGGGAGGGGATCATGTAGTCGGGGAGGTGGTCGGTGAGGTCGGGGGTCTGGCCGACGATGTAGGCGATCAGCCGCTGGTCCTCGGTGACGGTGACTGCGGCGTCGGTGACCTGTGGTTGGGTGAGGAGTGCGGCGCGTATTTCGCCGAGTTCGATGCGGTAGCCGCGGATCTTGACCTGGTCGTCGATGCGGCCGAGGAACTCGATGGTGCCGTCCGGGCGCCAGCGGGCGAGGTCTCCGGTGCGGTACATCCGGCTGCCCGCCGGACCGTACGGGTTGGGAAGGAAGCGGTCCGCCGTAC
>NZ_JBIAHR010000015.1:40344-198112 GCF_042870695.1 Streptomyces sp. NPDC006384 | reverse complement strand
GGCGAGCGTTTTGTGGGCACTGCTGCGCGACAACCGGGTGTTCACCCCCGATCCGCCCGTCCCGCAAACAGCTTGACACCGTCATTGAGACTCCTCGCATTCGCTTCAGCAGGCCCACGGAGTCCTCGGGGGTCAGGGCCTGTGAACGCATCTTGGCATAGCGCTGGTGGAGTCGGCTGATCTCCTTGCGATCGGTGATCAGCCGTCCGTTCTCCTGCCCCTCCGAGTACCCGAACCACTGGTTGTCCGGCGTCTCCGCCAACTGCATCGGACCGTCCAGCCCCGCGTGCACCGGCTGCCGCAGCGGCATCAGCTGGAACTCCACGTTCCAGTGCCGTTCGATCACGCTCAGCAGGTGGTCGTACAGCTCGCGGGTCACCTCCTCGCCGCCGGTGCCGCGTTCCAGGACCGCCTGCTCCACGATGAAGCTGAACGCCGTCGGGGGGTTCCGGCTCGTCGCCAGGAGTTCGTGGCGGGCCATGCGCGCCGTGATCCGGTCGTCCATCTCCTTCTCGGTGGGCAGCGGCGGCACGCTGAACGAGACCGCCCGCGCGTACCCCTCCGTCTGCAACAGCCCCGGCACCACCCGGCATTCGTAGGTGTACAGGCTCACCGCCTCCGCCTCGAACCGCGCCCACTGCCGGAACCAGCTCGCCAGCCCCGGCTGCCGCGACAGATGCCGGGCCGCGCCCCGCAGCGCCCCGAAGGCGTCGAGAACCTCCTCCGCGCGCTCCACGAAGTCCGGCGGAGGGAACCGCCGGCCCTGCTCGATCGAGGCCACCGTCGGCACCGAGTACCGCACCCGCGGCGCGAACTCCTCCTGCGTCAGCCCCGCCCGTCTGCGGAAGGCCTTGACGACCTCGCCGAAGGTCCTGAGGCTGTCCGACCGCTCCGGCTCACCGCCCCCGCAGGGCACTTCCGCGCCACCCGCGCCACCCGCGCCGTCCGTACCGTCCGACATCCAGGACACCTCCCGCACGTACATCCACTCGGGGCCAACCCGCCCAACGGGCCCATGGTCACGGTTGGTCACCCGTACCGTCCACTCTCCGTACCCGTACGCTGACCCTGCGTACGGGTCGGCGAGCTGGTGAAGGGCCGTCACCGCAGGTGGGATGGGCGGCATGAGACCAGCCTCCGCCCCCCGACTCCCGGTCACCGCGCGTGTGTTCGCGCAGCGGTTCAGCTCGACCCCGCGCGGCGCCCGCCTGGCCCGCCACCTCGCCCTGCACCGCCTGGACGCGTGGGGCGTCCCCTACGGCTCGGCGGTGTCCGACACGGCCGCGCTGCTCGTCGCGGAGCTGGCGGCGAACGCCGTGACGCACGGGCGGGTGCCCGGACGGGACATCGAGGTGGTGCTGCGGCTCGACGCGTACACGCTGCGGATCGACGTGTCCGACAGCCGGGGAGAGCGGCGCCCGCCCGGACCCGAGGGGGTGGTGGCGGCACCGGAGGCCGAGGGCGGCCGGGGGCTGCTGCTCGTGGACGCGCTGGCCGACCGGTGGGGCGTGTTCGACCGCGTCCCCGTCGGCAAGACGGTCCGCGCCGAACTGGACCTGGGAGGCCGGTGAGCGGGCCGGGGGGAGGAGCCGCGGACACCCGCCGCGGACACCCCCACCGGCCCCGGCAACCCCGAACGCCCTCTTCTGCACGGCAGTTGACCGATGTACCGTCCCGCGCATGCCGATACGCACGCGCTTCACGATCTGGAGACCGCTCGCGACGGCGCACCCCGCACCCCCGCGACGGAGCGAACCCGTGTACTCCTACGCCGACCTCGGCAACCACGCCTCCGAGCGGCACGGCCGCCCGCTCACCTCGGGCAAGGCGTACACCGTCACCCTGGACCTCGCGGCCACCGACCACGTCGTCCCCTCCGGCCACCGCCTCGCGCTGATCGTCGCCGACACCGACAAGGGCCTCATCGACCCTCCCGCCGACACGCCGACGCTCACGCCGGACCTCTCCCGCACCTCGGCCCGCGTGCCGTTCGTCGGCGGCACCGCCGCGTTCGCCGAGGCCACCGCCCGGGAAGCCACCGCCGCGCCCGCACCCGCGCCCCTCGACGGCGTGAGCCCCCCGCGCACCACGCACCGCGTCCCGAAGGGAGACCGATGACACGCCTGCGCGCCCTCGTACCGCTGCTCCTGGACGAGCGCGACGTACCGCCTGACAGTGGATGAACCCGACACCCGCTGCTGAAGAGGTGAGTTCCGCGTCGCGCGTGGTAGGGGCGTGGCAGAGGATTGTTCCCAGCCTCACCGACTCGAAAGGTGCCGCCTGTGACGCAGGACCGACCAAGCGACAAGGAACACCACGAGAGAGGCACGCTGCCGGGTTCGGAAGCGGGCCTGCCGGGTCAGGAGCACAAGCCCCGGACCGACCGCGTCGTGTTCGGCGTCACGGCCGGGGTGACCCTCGCCTTCGTCGTCTGGGGCGCCGCCGCCACCGACTCGCTGGAGAAAGCCTCCGGCACCATGCTCGGCGGCCTCATGCACAACGGCGGCTGGGCGTTCGTGCTGGCCGCCTCCGGATTCGTCGTCTTCGCCCTCTGGCTCGCCGCCAGCCGCTACGGCCGCATCCACCTCGGCGCCGAGGGCGAGGACCCCGAATTCCGCACGGTGTCCTGGGTGGCCATGATGTTCAGCGCCGGCATGGGCATCGGTCTGATGTTCTGGGGCGTGAGCGAGCCGCTCGCGCACTTCACGACCGCCCCGCCGGGCACCAGCCCCGCCGACTCCGGCGACCGCATGGAGACGGCCATGGCCACCACGCTGTTCCACTGGACGCTCCACCCCTGGGCGATCTACGCGGTGGTCGGTCTCGGCATCGCCTACAGCACCTTCCGCAGGCGCCGCCGGCAGACCATCAGCGCCGTGTTCACCCCCCTCATCGGGAAGAAGCACGCCAACGGCACGGGTGGCCGGATCATCGACATCCTGGCCATCATCGCGACGGTCTTCGGCTCCGCGGCCTCCCTCGGTCTCGGCGCCCTCCAGATCGGCTCCGGCGTCGAGAAGCTCGACTGGCTGGACAAGGTCAGCACCGGACTGCTCGTCGGCATCATCGCGGTGCTGACGGTGGCGTTCGTGGCCTCCGCGGTCTCCGGCGTCGAGAAGGGCATCCAGTGGCTGTCCAACACCAACATGGTGCTGGCCCTGCTGCTCGTCGTGTTCGTCTTCGTCGCGGGGCCGACCATCCTCATCCTCGACCTGCTGCCGACCTCGGTCTTCACCTACCTCGGCGACCTGCCCGAAATGGCCGGCCGCACCGAGATCAGCGGCGGGGAGGGCGTCGCGGACTGGCTGAGCAGCTGGACCGTCTTCTACTGGGCGTGGTGGATCTCCTGGACGCCCTTCGTCGGCATGTTCATCGCCCGGATCAGCCGGGGCCGGACCATCCGCCAGTTCATCGGCGGCGTCATCCTCGTCCCCAGCACGGTCAGCCTGGTCTGGTTCGCGATCTTCGGAGGCTCGGCGATGCGGCTCCAGGAGCAGGACCGGCTCGGCGGCGAGACGACCCCCGAGGGCAGGCTCTTCGCCGTGCTGCAGGAGTTCCCCGTCGCCACCGTCACCAGCCTGCTCGTGATGGTCCTCGTCGGCATCTTCTTCGTCTCGGGCGCCGACGCGGCCTCCATCGTGATGGGCACCCTCTCGCAGAAGGGCGCGCTCGAACCCAGCCGCTGGGTGGTCGTGTTCTGGGGCGTGGTGACCGGCGCGGTCGCCGCCATCATGCTCCTGGTCGGCAGCGGGGAAGGGGACGCGCTGACCGGTCTGCAGAACCTCACGATCCTCGCGGCGGCGCCCTTCGTCGTCGTGATGATCTTCATGTGCGTCGCCCTCATGCGGGACCTGCGCCGCGACCCCCTCATCGTGCGGGGCGAGATGGCCTCCGAGGCCGTCGAGATGGCCGTCGTCGAGGGCCACAAGCAGTACGAGGGCGACTTCGAGATCCGCATCGGCCCGGGCACCGGCCCGGACGTGGAGGGAGACCCGATCGGCAAGCACCACTGACCGGCCCGGATCCGGCCCGACGGGCGGACGGGGACAGGAGACGGAAAGGGGCCGGCGCGCACCGCGTGCCGGCCCCTTTCCGCGCGCAGCCCCACGCCACGGTGACGCCCCCGCCGCCGGCCACGACTCCCTCGTCACCCGGTTCGGTTCCCCCAGGCGGACGTCAACCGAAACGCCCTTCCGTGCACAGACCGGTCCCGGCCCGGGAATGCTCACCGCATGGCTGCCGAATACGCGACCTTCGGCCTGGCGCCGGCGATGCGGGCCGGGGGCGTCCTCGCCGGCGGCGACCACCGGGTCCACCGCGACTTCGTGGACTTCGTCGTGGACGGACGTCCCCTGCTGTTCCGGCTCTCCGACCTGGACGCCGTCTCCCCGCTCGCCTCCGACGTGCCGCCCGCGATCTTCACCGAGCAGGTCCGCGGCCTGCTGCTGGAGACCGACGCCCCGCTGCCCGGCGGCCGGTACGTCCTCTACGGCTGCCCCGACTGCGAGGACCTGGCCTGCGGAGCCGTGACGGCCGTCATCCGGCGCGAGGGCGACGACTTCGTCTGGCGGGACTTCGCCTGGCAGACCGGCGAGCACGTCGATCTCGACTTCGACGGCTACCACGGCATCGGCCCGTTCCGCTTCCCGGGCGCCGAGTACCGCGCGGCACTGGCCGCCCTGCTCGACGGACCCGCGCCCGCCTCCCGCCGGGTCCTGCTGGTCGGCGCCCGCGTCGCCGTGCTCGCCAGGCTCGCCGCGGCCCTGCGCACCATCGGCATCGGCGCCGACATCACCCAGGACGCCGCCGGCATCCCCGCCGAGGAACTGCGCGCCTACGACGCCGTCGCCTTCGGCCGCGCGGTCGGCGAGGAACAACGGGCCGCCGTACGCCACGCCTTCACCCGGGCCGGCGTCGACGTCGCCCACGTCGACGGCCTCGCCCCGATCGTCCCGCTGCTCGTCGCCCAGATCGAGCACGCCCTGGACCGCACCCCGGCCGAACGCCGCCGGCTGACCCGTCTGACGGCGGCCGGCGACGCGGCACAGATCGAGGTCACCTCGCCCTGCCGGGTGCGGATCACCGCGTACCGCCTCGACCGTCTCCACCGCACCCGCACCCACGAGGTCCTCGACGGCGTTCTCGGACCGGGCGGCCACCGCGTCGCCCTGGACGCGAAGACGGTCAGGGGAGAGTCCTTCCTGGTGGCGCGGACGCCGGGAAGCGTGCTGGTGACGGCGGTGCGGCACGGGGAACCCGGCTGAACGGACACCGCCGCGCCGTTAGGATCGACGGTCTGATGACTGCCACCCTCGTCGCCAAGAACCTCGCCGCCGGCCACGGCGACCGCTCCCTGTTCACCGGGCTCGACCTCGTCGTCGCCCCCGGCGACGTGATCGGGCTCGTCGGGGCCAACGGCGCCGGCAAGTCCACCCTCCTGCGGATGCTGGCCGGCCTCACCGCCCCGGAACAGGGCGAGCTGCGCCTGTCCCCGCCGGGCGCCACCGTCGGCCACCTCCCGCAGGAGCCGGAGCGCCGGCCCGGCGAGACCGTCCGGGCGTTCCTCGCCCGCCGCACCGGCGTCACCGAGGCCCAGCGCGCCATGGACGAGGCCACCCAGGCCCTGGTGGACGGAGCGCCCGGCGCCGACGACGCCTATGCGACCGCCCTGGAGCGCTGGCTCTCCCTCGGCGGCGCCGACCTCGACGAGCGCGCCGAGGAGACCGCCGAGGCACTCGGCCTCACCGTCGGCCTGGACCAGCCGATGACGTCCCTGTCCGGCGGCCAGGCGGCCCGCGCCGGCCTCGCCTCCCTCCTCCTGTCCCGCTACGACGTCTTCCTGCTCGACGAGCCGACCAACGACCTCGACCTGGACGGCCTGGAACGCCTCGAACGCTTCGTCACCGGCCTGCGCGCCGGCACCGTCGTCGTCAGCCACGACCGCGAGTTCCTCGCCCGCACCGTCACCAAGGTCCTCGAACTCGACCTCGCCCAGCGGCAGATCAACCTCTACGGCGGCGGCTACGAGGCCTACCTGGAGGAACGCGAGGTGGCCCGCAGGCACGCCCGCGACGAGTACGAGGAGTACGCCGACAAGCGCGCCGCCCTCCAGGACCGGGCGCAGATGCAGCGGGCCTGGATGGACAAGGGCGTCAAGAACGCCCGGCGCAAGGCGGGCAACGACAACGACAAGATCGGCCGCAAGTTCCGCAGCGAGGCCAGTGAGAAGCAGGCCGCCAAGGCCCGCCAGACCCAGCGCATGATCGAACGCCTGGACGTCGTCGAGGAACCGCGCAAGGAGTGGGACCTGCGCATGGAGATCGCGTCGGCGCCCCGTTCCGGCGCGGTCGTCGCCACCCTGCGCGACGCCGAGGTCCGGCGCGGCGACTTCACGCTCGGCCCGGTCTCCCTCCAGATCGACTGGGCGGACCGCGTCGCGGTGACGGGGGCCAACGGCGCCGGCAAGTCCACGCTGCTCGGCGCCCTCCTGGGGCGCGTGCCGCTCGACGCCGGGCACGCGGCGCTCGGTTCGGGAGTCCTGCTCGGCGAGGTCGACCAGGCCCGCGCCCTGTTCCACGGCCCCGAGACCCTGCTCGACGCCTTCCGCACGGCGACGCCGGACACCGAACCGGCCGAGATCCGCACCCTGCTGGCCAAGTTCGGCCTCAAGGCGGACCACGTCGTGCGCCCGGCGTCGACCCTCTCCCCGGGCGAACGCACCCGGGCCGCCCTCGCCCTCCTCCAGGGCAGGGGCGTCAACCTCCTGGTCCTCGACGAGCCGACCAACCACCTCGACCTGCCGGCGATCGAGCAACTCGAATCAGCCCTGGACGCCTACGAGGGCACCCTCCTCCTCGTCACCCACGACCGCCGCATGCTCGACGCGGTGAGAGTGACCCGCCGCCTGGAGGTCACAGACGGCAAAGTAGTAGAGCGCACGTAGCTGCGGGCAGTCGTGCTGCTGGGGCGGCACGGGTGGGCGCTGGGGCCCCCTCCGGGGGAGGCACCCCGGCAGCGCCGGGCCACGCGCTCCACCCGCCCCGCCCCACGCCCCGCGCCTACGCCAGCCCGGCCCGCCGCAACGCGTCCGCCATCGCCCCGTTGGAAGGCGCCGGTGCCGCAGCCCCCTTCCCCTTCCCGCCGGCGGCCTTCCGCTGCCGAGGCGGCTTCCCCCCACGCTCCTTCTTCTGCTCCCCCTGCGGAGCCGCCTCGTCGTCCAGCCGCAACGTCAACGAGATCCGCTTCCGCGGAATGTCGACGTCCAGCACCTTCACCTTCACGATGTCCCCGGGCTTCACCACGTCCCGCGGATCCTTCACGAACGTCTTCGACATCGCCGACACGTGCACCAGCCCGTCCTGGTGCACCCCCACGTCCACGAACGCCCCGAAGGCGGCCACGTTCGTGACGACCCCCTCCAGGACCATCCCGGACGCCAGGTCGGAGATCTTCTCCACGCCCTCCTTGAAGGTGGCCGTCCTGAACGCCGGCCGCGGGTCGCGCCCCGGCTTCTCCAGCTCCTTCAGGATGTCGGCCACCGTCGGCAGACCGAACTTCTCGTCCACGAACTCCGCCGGCCTCAGCGACCGCAGCACCGAGGTGTTGCCGATCAGCCCGGCCACCTCCTGCCCGGTGGTCTTCACCATCCGCCGCACCACCGGGTACGCCTCGGGGTGCACGCTGGACGCGTCCAGCGGGTCGTCGCCGCCCCGGATCCGCAGGAAGCCCGCGCACTGCTCGTACGCCTTCGGGCCCAGCCGCGACACCTTCTTCAGCTCGGTCCGCGACCGGAACGGCCCGTTCGCGTCCCGGTACGCCACGATGTTCTCGGCGAGCCCCGAGGTGATGCCGGAGACGCGGGCCAGCAGCGGCGCGGAGGCCGTGTTGACGTCCACGCCCACACCGTTCACGCAGTCCTCGACCACCGCGTCCAGCGAGCGCGACAGCTTCACCTCGGACAGGTCGTGCTGGTACTGGCCGACGCCGATCGACTTCGGGTCGATCTTCACCAGTTCGGCCAGCGGGTCCTGGAGCCGCCTGGCGATCGACACGGCGCCGCGCAGCGACACGTCCATGTCGGGAAGCTCCTGCGAGGCGAAGGCGGAGGCGGAGTACACCGAGGCGCCCGCCTCGGACACCATCACCTTCGTCAGCTTCAACTCCGGGTGCTTGGCGATGAGTTCACCGGCGAGCTTGTCGGTCTCCCGGGACGCCGTGCCGTTGCCGATCGCGATCAGCTCGACCGCGTGCTCCTTCGCCAGCCGCGCCAGCCTCGCGATCGCCTCGTCCCACCGGTTGGCCGGGACGTGCGGGTGGATCACGTCGGTGGCCACGACCTTGCCGGTCGCGTCGACCACGGCGACCTTCACCCCCGTACGGAAGCCCGGGTCGAGGCCGAGCGTCGCCCGCGTGCCGGCCGGGGCGGCCAGCAGCAGGTCGCGCAGGTTCGCCGCGAAGACGTTCACCGCCTCGTCCTCGGCGGCCGTGCGCAGCCGCAGCCGCAGGTCGATGCCGAGGTGGACCAGGATGCGGGTGCGCCAGGCCCAGCGGACCGTGTCCGTGAGCCACTTGTCGCCGGGCCGCCCGCGGTCGGCGATCCCGAACCGGCTCGCCACGATCGCCTCGTACGACGACGGCCCCTCGGTGGGCTCCTCGGGCTCCAGGACGAGGTCGAGGACGTCCTCCTTCTCGCCGCGCAGCATCGCGAGGATCCGGTGCGAGGGCAGGTCGGTGAACGGCTCGGCGAAGTCGAAGTAGTCGGCGAACTTGGCGCCGGCCTCCTCCTTGCCCTCCTTGACCTTGGCGACGAGCCGTCCGCGCACCCACATGCGCTCGCGCAGCTCGCCGATCAGGTCGGCGTCCTCCGAGAACTTCTCGGTGAGGATCGCCCGGGCGCCGTCCAGCGCCGCCTGCGGATCGGCCACGCCCTTGCCGGCGTCGGCGAACGCGGCGGCCGCGGCGAGGGGGTCCACGGACGGGTCGGCGAGCAGCCCCTCGGCCAGCGGCGCCAGACCCGCCTCGCGCGCGATCTGCGCCTTGGTGCGCCGCTTGGGCTTGAAGGGCAGGTAGATGTCCTCCAGGCGGGCCTTGGTCTCCGCCGTGCGGATCCGGGCCTCCAGCTCCTCGGTGAGCTTGCCCTGCTCGCGCACCGAGTCGAGGATCGCCGTGCGCCGCTCCTCCAGCTCCCGCAGATAGCGCAGCCGTTCCTCGATCGTGCGCAGCTGCGCGTCGTCGAGCGTCTCGGTCGCTTCCTTGCGGTAGCGGGCGATGAAGGGCACGGTGGAGCCGCCGTCGAGCAGCTCCACCGCGGCCCTCACCTGCCGCTCCCGTACGCCGAGCTCCTCGGCGATCCTGCTCTCGATGGACCTCGCGTCGCTGGACGCGCTGGACCCGGGTGTCGTCACGATCCCGTACCGCCTTCTCACAGAGGTTGCGGCGGCAATTGTGGCAGGTGATGCCGGCGACCGGGGATCAGGGCGCTCCCGGGGCCGTCACGGCCGGACGACCCCGGGGCGGGGCGGGACGGGGCGTCAGGCCCGGTGGCCGCGGGCCGAGGACGAGGCCCCGCCGAAGAGCCGGGCCAGGGCCCGGAAGGGAAGCGTCACGACGGTGGCGACGGCGCCGCCGATCTGCCGCAGCACGTCTGCGATGGCACGGAACACGAAAAGCCCCTTTCCTCCTCCCCGGCCGCGCCGGCCGGGGACAGTACGGGTACCTCCGGATCCGCCCGGCATGCCCCGCGCACCCCGGCGGACCTGCCCGGCGCATGCCTCGGCGTTTGCCTCAACGCGTGCCTCGGCGTTTGCCTCAGTGCTTGCCGACCAGGTCCGCCGGGAAGGCGCCGGCACCGATCGCCTTACGGGCGAAGGCCGTTGCCAGCTCCGTCAGACGCGCCACGCCCTCCGCGCCCAGGTGCGCGTAGGGGGCCGCGTCCATCCGGTCGGTGTCCCGCTCGATCTCCTCGCGCAACGCCGCACCACGCTCGGTCGGTTCACCGGCCTCGTCCAGCAGACCCCGGCCGCGCAGCCGGTCCACCGCCGCGTCCCACTCCTGCCGCGTCCAGCCGCGGGTGGCGAGGACCCACTTCGGGGTCATGCCCTTGCCGGTCGCGGTGTGCGTCACCAGCGCCTCCAGGCCGTCGAGGCCCGCCGCCGCCAGCGCGGCGAGGTGCCCGTCGCCCCGGTGCTCGCGCAGCAGGGTCGCCGCGTGCCACAGCGCCAGGTGCGGCTCGCCGGGCACGGGCAGATCGGCGTGGGCCGAGTACAGCGGACGGGCGCCGCGGGAGCAGCCCTCGGCGGCCCGCAGCGCCAGCTCGGCGGCCTCCGCCGTCTCCGGGGACGCCACGGTCTCCTCGCCCAGCAGGCGGCGCAGCGTCGCGTCGACGGCCCGCAGGCGCGCCGCCAGCGCCTGCTCCGGCGTGACGGTCTCCCACACGGCGGGCACGTGCCGGGCCACCAGCTCGTGCTTGTAGTTGTAGAACGTCGCCGTCACGGCACCGGCCCCGACCGGACCCAGCGCGGCGGCCCGCACCGCGAAGTTGACGGCACGGGGATCGGTGACCCCGAGCGCCGCCAGCTCCCGGCCCAGATCGGGCGAGAAGTAGTGCGTCGAGTGCAGCGAGTTGAGCACGTTGTGGCAGCGGCGCCCGGCACGGGCGTCGAGGGCGGCGAGTGTCATGCCCGGCAGGTTACCAACCGCTCAGTACGCCCTCCAGGCGTGCGAGGGGCATGGCAGGAAAGGTGGGGAGCCCGTCATTGCGGCCACCGCCGGGTGCCCGAAGAATCGAGGGCATGGCGCAGCGCACCGTACTCGTCGTCCTCTTCGACGACGTCCAGAGTCTCGATGTCACCGGCCCCGTGGAGGTCTTCGCGGGCGCCGGGAAGCACACGCCGGGTACGTACCGCATCCGCACCGCGTCGCTGGACGGCGCCCCCGTGCGCACCTCCAGCGGTCTGACCGTCGTACCGGACGGGGCCCTCGTGCGGGAGCCCGTGCCGCACACCCTGCTCGTCCCCGGCGGCCAGGGCACCCGGCGTCCCGACCCGCGCCTGATCGACTGGCTGCGCGAGCACGGGCCCCGCGCCCCGCGCCTGGTCTCGGTCTGCACCGGTGCCGCCCTGCTCGCCGCGGCCGGCCTGCTGGACGGCCGCCGCGCCACCACGCACTGGGCGTACTGCGACCGGCTGGCCCGCGAGCACCCGGCCGTCGAGGTCGACCCCGACCCGATCTACGTCCGTGACGGCCACGTCGCCACGTCCGCGGGCGTCACCTCCGGGATCGACCTCGCCCTCGCCCTGGTGGAGGAGGACCTCGGCCGGGACGCCGCGCTCACCGTCGCCCGCCACCTGGTGGTCTTCCTGCGCCGGCCCGGCAACCAGGCCCAGTTCAGCGTCCAGCTCGCCGCCCAGACCGCCCGCCGCGAACCCCTGCGCGAGGTCCAGCAGTGGATCACCGAGCAGCCTGACGCCGATCTGAGCGTCGAGGCCCTCGCCGCCCGCGCCGCGCTCTCCCCGCGCCACTTCGCCCGTGCCTTCCGCGCCGAGACCGGCATGACACCCGGACGGTACGTCGACCGGGTCCGCCTGGAACACGCCCGCCGGCTGCTGGAGGAGACCGGCGACGGCGTCGAGGAGGTCGCCCGCGCCAGCGGCTACGGCACACCCGAGGCCATGCGCCGCGCCTTCGTCAAGGCCCTCGGCAGCTCTCCGGCCGAGTACCGCCGCCGCTTCCGGCCCGCGACCGGGCCGGACGGTTCCCGTGCCACCGGCCGGCCGAGTCCCGCGTCACCGGCCGGATGAACCCCGTTCCGCCCACCGGAAGGATTCCCGATGCAGATCGCCATCGTCCTCTTCGACCGCTTCACGGCCCTCGACGCCGTGGGCCCGTACGAGACCCTCGGCCGCCTCCCGGACGCGGAGACCGTCTTCGTCGCCGAGCGGACCGGTCCCGTGCGCACCGACACCGGGGCGCTCGCGCTCACCGCGGACCGGACCCTGGCCGAGGTGCCGTCCCCGGACATCGTCGTCGTCCCCGGCGGCCCCGGGCAGACGCCCCAGATGGAGAACGAGACCCTGCTGGACTGGCTGCGCTCCGCCGACGCCACCAGCACCTGGACGACGTCCGTGTGCACCGGCTCCCTGCTGCTGGCAGCCGCCGGGCTCCTCGAAGGACGCCGGGCCACCTCCCACTGGCTGGCCCTGGAGCACCTGAGGCGGTTCGGCGCCGAGCCCACCGGGGAACGGGTGGTCACCGACGGCAAGTACGTCACCGCGGCCGGCGTCTCCTCCGGCATCGACATGGGCCTCACCCTGCTCGGCCGGATCGCCGGCGACGACCACGCCCAGGCCGTCCAGCTCCTGACCGAGTACGACCCGCAGCCGCCCTACGACGCCGGATCGCCGCAGAAGGCGCCGGCGCACCTTGTGGCGGAGTTCCGCGACAAGAGCAGGTTCACCCTGACGTAGACGCGCGCGCCGGCACGCTCCAGCCGAAACGCGGCTGTCTGCGCTCCAGGAACGCGGCGACGCCCTCCGCGGTGTCGCCGCTGCCGCGCGCCTGCGCCGTCCAGTGCTCGTCCCGGTCGGTGCGCCCGTTCGCGAACTCCTTCGCCGCCGCCTGCGTCAGCTGGGAGCGGGAGACCAGAATGCGGGTGAACTCGGCCACCCGCCCGCCGAGTTCGCCCGCGGGCAGCACCTCGTCGACCAGGCCCGTGCGCAGCGCCCACCCGGTGCCGATCAACTCGCCGGAGAACAACAGGTACTTCGCGGTGGCCGGCCCCACCAGCGACACCAGCCGCCGGGTCGCCGACGCCGGATACACCACGCCCAGCTTCGCCGGGGTGACCCCGAACAGAGCCCCCTCCTCGGCGAACCGCAGATCGCACGCCGCCGCCAACTGCGTACCGCCGCCCACACAGTGGCCGCGGACCGCGGCCAGCGTCGGCTTGGGGAACGCGGCGAGGGCCTCCTCGGCGCGCACGGCGAGGCGCTGCGCCTCCTCCGCGGAGTCCCGCATCCCCGAGATGTCGGCCCCGGCGCAGAACGTGGCGCCCTCGCCGGTGAGCACCAGCGCCCGCACCGCCGGATCGTCCGCCAGGGCGTCGAGCAGCTCCGGCAGCGCCCGCCACATCGCGGGCGTCATGGCGTTGCGCCTGGCCGGGTGGTGGACGACGACGGTGGCGACCGAGTCGGCGACCCGGTGCAGCAGCTGCGGCTCCATGGGCCGGATGCTAGCCGCCCGGCCGAACGGCGCGCGGAGCGGGCCGAGTGTGCAGAAACGATCCGACAGGCGATCGTGTCATGCGTCAACGGTCAGAACCGTTCGATACCCGCTGACTTGCGTTCAGTTCTCCGATGCGGAACGGCGCGTTACCAACACTCGGGGTGTGGTGACAATCGAGCCCCAGGGTGGCGACCGGACGATGGACGAGACCGGGCCCGCACAGCCGCTGCCGTACGAAGGCGTATGGCGGTTCACCGCGCCCGCCGTCGACGCCTCGGTCCCGCAGGCCCGGCACGCCGTCAGGGACCTGCTGGTGCGCCAGGGCGTGCCGGTCTCCGACGACGTGGCGCAGGGACTGCTGCTGATCGTCTCGGAGCTGGTCACGAACGCCGTCCGGCACGCGGCGGTGCTGTCACCGGAGCTCGCCGTGGAGGTCGCCGTCGGGCCCGAGTGGATCCGGCTGTCCGTGGAGGACGGCCACCCCTACCGCCCGACCGCTCTGGAGACGGATCACGGGCGGACGGGCGGCAGGGGGCTGCTCCTGGTCCGGGAGATCACCCGGGAGGCGGGCGGGGCGTGCGACGTGGCCCGCACGGCGAACGGAGGCAAGGTGATCTGGGCCGCCCTGCCGCTCAAGCACGCCCCGTGACAGGGCTGCTGGGACACGCCCCCGCGCCAGGGCCGCTCACCAGCCGGCGGACGGACCCGTCAGCTCACGGACGGCCGGCCGGGCCGCGTCCAGGACCGTCATGAACCACGCGGAGAAGGTGTCCTTCGCGTGGCGTTCGGCCAGCTCGGCCGGGGTCACGAAGACCGTCTCGGCCACTTCCTCCGGGTCGGCCCGCAACGGTTCCTGCACCAGGCCGACGAACAGGTGGTTGAACTCCTGCTCGACCAGCCCCGAGGCCGGGTCCGGGTGGTTGTAGCGCACCGTGCCCGCCTCGGCGAGCAGCGACGGGGAGACACCGAGCTCCTCGAACGTCCGCCGGGCCGCCGCCGCGAACGGTGCCTCACCGGGGTAGGGATGGCCGCAGCAGGTGTTGGACCACACGCCGGGGGAGTGGTACTTGCCCAGGGCCCGCTGCTGGAGCAGCAGACGGCCCCGCTCGTCGAAGAGGAACACGGAGAAAGCGCGGTGCAGCTGCCCCGGAGGCTGGTGTGCGGCGAGCTTCTCCGCGGTACCGACCGTCACGCCGTTCTCGTCGACCAGTTCCAGCAAAATCGCGTCTGCGGTGCCGTTCGACGAACTGTGCGTCGCGGTGGCAGGAGTGATCGGCATACCCATCCTTCACATCGGTCCTCGCGCCCCAAGTGTGCCCCACGATCCAGGCACACCCGGCACTTCCGGCATCCGCATGTCCCGCGGTGACACGGAACACGGGCCGGTACCGGCCCGCATCGCGGAGGGACCCGGTCCAGGACCGTGCCCGGCACGTGCGAGGGGGAACCGACCGGGGACGACCGGTGTGCGCGGCCCCCTGCCGGAGCGCCGCTCAGTGGCAGAGCCGCGCCTCGTGCTCCGCGTGTCCGCCGGGCTCCAGCTGGAAGGTGCAGTGCTCCACGTCGAAGTGGTCGCCCAGACATCCCTGCAGTTCGTGGAGCATCTTCTCGTGACCGGTCGTGTTCAGCACCTCGCCGTCCACCACCACGTGCGCCGACAGCACCGGCATGCCGGACGTGATCGTCCAGGCGTGCAGGTCGTGGACGTCCTCGACGCCGTCCAGCGCCAGTAGGTGGGCGCGCACCTCGGCGATGTCCACGCCCTTGGGCGCCGCCTCCAGCAGCACGTCCAGCGTCTCGCGCAGCAGCCGCCAGGTACGCGGCACGATCATCAGACCGATGACGAGCGAGGCGATCGGGTCGGCCGGCTGCCAGCCCGTGGCCAGGATGACCAGCGCCGAGACGATCACCGCCAGCGATCCCAGCGCGTCCGCCGCCACCTCCAGGAAGGCGCCCCGCACGTTCAGGCTCTCCTTCTGGCCGCGCATCAGCAGCGTCAGCGACACCATGTTCGCCGCCAGGCCGATCGCACCGAAGACGACGGTCGGCCCGCCCGCCGTACCGGCCGGTGTGATGAACCGGTCGATCGCCTCGTACAGGACGTACCCGCCGACCCCGAGCAGCAGCAGACAGTTCGCCAGGGCCGCGAGGATCTCGGCACGGGCGTAGCCGAAGGTGCGCCGGTCGCTCGGCGGCCGGTTCGCGAAGTGGATCGCCAGCAGCGCCATGCCCAGACCCAGGGCGTCCGTCGCCATGTGCGCCGCGTCGGCGACCAGCGCGAGCGAGTCGGCGAGCACACCGCCGACGATCTCGACGACCATGACGGTGAGCGTGATCGCCAGCGCGATCCGGAGCCGGCCGCGGTACGCGCCCGTCGCCGTTCCGCCGCCGGGCGGACCGTGCACATGCCCGTGGTCGTGCCCTGCCCCCATGAAAGCCGCCTCCTCGTAGAGCCCGGAACGGTGAGCCCGGAGCACAGTCAACTACGGGTGGGGGTATCCGGCAACGCGGCACTGAACACCGTTGTCATCTGCCCTGACCTGCGTAAACGTTTCGCAGGTCAAGGCGTTCCGGGGGACGGTGACCGGCGCCGCCCGCGCGGCCGGGACGGCTCGCCAGCGCGCGCCGCTGACGCTGTGCGCACATCCGGTCGACGCTGTGCGATGCCCCTGATGTCCGTTTGGGGAGCGCGGTTTGTGGGGCGGCCCCCGGATCCCCGATGATGATCGCGGCCAGGGCGGATGCACGCGGCGTGGTCCGACCGGGAAACGGTCGGTGAACACGGCGTTCCAGGCATCCGATAACCTCGGCCGACATGCCGCCCGGATGCCCCGGGCACGGGCGCCCCACCATGCACAGGCCCGGCGCGCTGGCGTCGGCACAGGGAGTGAGTTCGGTTGTCGACCGCCATCCTCACCGGTCAGCCGGTCCCCGGTTCGTCCGTCGAGGGCGAGCTGCGGTCCCTCGGCTTCGACGTGCGGCTCGCCTCCGGCCCGGCCGATGCCGAGACGCTGCTGGCCCGGGTGCCGAGCGGGGAGCGCGTCGCCGTCGTCGACGCCCGTTTCGTGGGGCACGTGCACGCCCTGCGCCTCGGTCTCACCGATCCCCGCTTCCCGCTCGCCGCGATCCCCGGCGCCGTGACCGCCCGGCCGGACGCCCGTCAGGCCCTCACCCGCGCGATGACCCGCGAGAACTCCGCGTGCGGCGGCGCGGCGGACGGGGGGGCGCCCGCGCGGACCGAGCCGGACGCCGGGAGCACCGACAGTCTCGCCGACCGCATCGCCACTGCCCTGGACGCCGACGGCGCCGAAGTGCACCGGCCCGAGCTCGGCAGCCTCGTCGCCACCGTCCCCGCCGACCCGCAGGCCCGCAACGAGGCACGGCAGGCCGTCGCCGCCGTCGACGACGAGGCCGTACGCCTGAAGTCGGCGGTCAAGGCCCGCGACGGCTTCGTCACCACCTTCTTCATCAGCCCCTACTCCCGCTACATCGCCCGCTGGTGCGCCCGCCGCGGCCTGACCCCGAACCAGGTCACCACCGCCTCGCTGATCACCGCGCTCATAGCGGCGGGCTGCGCCGCCACCGGCACCCGCGGCGGCTTCGTCGCCGCCGGCGTCCTGCTGATCGCCTCCTTCGTCCTCGACTGCACCGACGGGCAGCTCGCCCGCTACTCCCTGCAGTACTCCACGCTCGGCGCCTGGCTGGACGCCACCTTCGACCGGGCCAAGGAGTACGCCTACTACGCGGGCCTGGCCCTCGGGGCCGCCCGAGGCGGCGACGACGTATGGGCCCTCGCGCTCGGCGCGATGGTCCTCCAGACCTGCCGGCACGTCGTGGACTTCTCCTTCAACGAGGCCAACCACGACGCCACCGCGCTCGGTAAATTGTCGCTGGCCAGCCCCACCGCGGCCCTCTCCGACAAGCTCGACAGCGTCGGCTGGACGGTCTGGGTCCGCCGCATGATCGTCCTGCCGATCGGCGAACGCTGGGCCATGATCGCCGTCCTCACCGCGGCCACCACCCCCCGTACCACCTTCTACGCGCTGCTGATCGGCTGTGCCTTCGCCGCCACGTACACCACGGCCGGCCGCGTGCTGCGCTCGCTCACCCGCCGGGCCACCCGGACCGACCGGGCGGCGCGGGCGCTGGCCGACCTCGCCGACTCCGGCCCGCTCGCCGAGGCCGCGGCCGCGGGCCTGCGCGAGCCCGCCCGCCGGCTGCCCGGCTTCACCGCCCCCGCTCTCGCCCTCCTCGGCGGCGCCGCCGTCGTCGCGACGGCCGCGTCCACCGGCCTCGGCGGCCCCTGGCCCGTCGCCGGCGCGATCGTCTACGTCCTGACCTCCGCCCTCGCCGTCGCCCGTCCCCTCAAGGGCGCCCTCGACTGGCTGGTCCCCCCGTTCTTCCGCGCCGCCGAGTACGGCACCGTCCTGGTGCTGGCGGCGAAAGCGGAGGTGAACGGGGCGCTTCCGGCGGCTTTCGGGCTGGTGGCCGCGGTCGCCTACCATCACTACGACACGGTCTACCGCATCCGCGGCAACGCGGGTGCGCCCCCGCACTGGCTGGTGCGGGCGATCGGGGGGCACGAGGGGCGCACGCTGCTGGTCACGGTGCTGGCCGTGCTGCTCACCGCCTCCGGTTTCAAGGTCGCGCTCACGGTCCTCGCCGTGGCCGTGGCCCTCGTGGTGCTCGTCGAGAGCATCCGCTTCTGGGTCGCCGCCCACAAGATCGGCGCACCCGCCGTACACGACGAAGGAGAACCCGCATGATCGGCCTCGTGCTGGCGGCCGGCGCCGGACGCCGTCTGCGCCCCTACACCGACAGCCTGCCCAAGGCACTGGTGCCGGTGGGGCCCGCGGGCATAGAGGGCGAACCCACGGTTCTCGACCTCACCCTCGGCAACTTCGCCGAGGTCGGCCTCACCGAGGTCGGGGTCATCGTCGGGTACCGCAAGGAGGCCGTGTACGAGCGCAAGGCCGCACTGGAGCAGAAGTACGGCGTCAAGCTCACCCTCATCGACAACGACAAGGCCGAGGAGTGGAACAACGCCTACTCCCTGTGGTGCGGCCGCGACGCCCTCGCGGACGGCGTGATCCTCGCCAACGGCGACACCGTCCACCCGGTCTCCGTCGAGAAGACCCTGCTCGCCGCCCGCGGCGACGGCAAGAGGATCATCCTCGCCCTGGACACCGCGAAGTCCCTCGCCGACGAGGAGATGAAGGTCGTCGTCGACCCCGGCAAGGGTGTCCGGCGCATCACCAAGCTGATGGATCCGGCCGAGGCGACCGGCGAGTACATCGGCGTCACCCTCATCGAGGGCGAGGCCGCCGCCGACCTGGCCGACGCGCTGCGGACCACCTTCGAGCGCGACCCGCAGCTGTACTACGAGGACGGCTACCAGGAGCTCGTCGACCGCGGTTTCAGGATCGACGTGGCGCCCATCGGCGACGTCCCGTGGGTCGAGATCGACAACCACGACGACCTCGCCAGGGGACGGGAGATCGCGTGCCAGTACTGACGAGGCTCATCCCGTCACCGGTCGTCGTGGACATCCGCCCGGGCGCCCTCGACGACCTGGGCTGTGTGCTCGCCGACGAGCGCATCTCCCACTCCGGCAAGCTCGCCGTCGCCGTCAGCGGCGGCTCCGGCGCCCGGCTGCGCGACCGCGTCGCCCCCTCCCTGCCCGGCGCCGCCTGGTACGAGGTCGGCGGCGGCACCCTGGACGACGCGATCAAGCTGGCCGGCGCCATGAAGAGCGGCCACTACGACGCGGTCGTCGGCCTCGGCGGCGGCAAGATCATCGACTGCGCCAAGTTCGCCGCGGCGCGCGTCGGCCTGCCGCTGGTCGCCGTGCCGACCAACCTCGCGCACGACGGCCTGTGCTCCCCGGTCGCCACACTCGACAACGACGCGGGCCGCGGCTCCTACGGCGTGCCGAACCCGATCGCGGTCGTCATCGACCTGGACGTCATCCGCCAGGCCCCGGTGCGGTACGTACGCGCCGGCATCGGCGACGCCGTCTCCAACGTCTCCGCGATCGCGGACTGGGAGCTGGCGGGCCGTGTCAAGGGCGAGCGGATCGACGGCCTCGCCGCCGCGATGGCCCGCCAGGCCGGCGAGGCCGTGCTGCGGCACCCCGGTGGCGTCGGGGACAACGAGTTCCTCCAGGTGCTGGCGGAGGCGCTGGTGCTCAGCGGCATCGCCATGTCGGTGTCCGGCGACTCACGCCCCTCCTCCGGCGCCTGCCACGAGATCAACCACGCCTTCGACCTGCTCTTCCCCCAGCGCGCGGCGGCCCACGGCGAGCAGTGCGGCCTGGGCGCGGCCTTCGCGATGTACCTGCGCGGGGCCCACGAGGAGTCGGCGTACATGGCCGGCGTCCTGCGCCGGCACGGACTGCCGGTGCTGCCGCAGGAGATCGGCTTCACCCCGGACGAGTTCGTCCGCGCCGTGGAGTTCGCCCCGCAGACCCGGCCCGGCCGCTACACGATCCTCGAACACCTCGACCTCACGACCGACCAGATCAAGGACATGTACGCCGACTATGTCAAGGCCATCGGTAGCTGAACTACGCCCGGTCGTCCACCCCGCCGGGGTCAAGGACCGGCGCAGCGGTGAGCACTGGGCGGGACGCCTCTACATGCGTGAGGTCTCGCTGCGGATCGACCGCTACCTGGTGAACACCAGGGTCACGCCCAACCAGCTCACGTATCTGATGACCGTCTGCGGCGTCCTCGCCGCCCCGGCCCTGCTGGTGCCGGGCGTCTGGGGCGCCGTGCTCGGCGTCGTCGCGGTCCAGCTGTACCTGCTGCTGGACTGCGTCGACGGCGAGATCGCGCGCTGGAAGAAGCAGTACTCCCTCGGCGGCGTCTATTTGGACCGCGTCGGCGCCTATCTCACCGACGCCGCCGTCCTGGTCGGCCTCGGCCTGCGCGCCGCCGACCTGTGGGGCACCGGCCGGATCGACTGGCTGTGGGCCTTCCTCGGCACCCTGGCCGCCCTCGGCGCCATCCTGATCAAGGCCGAGACCGACCTCGTGGGCGTCGCCCGTCACCAGGCCGGCATGCCGCCGGTCAAGGAGGCCGCGTCCGAGCCGCGTTCCTCCGGCATGGCGCTGGCCCGCCGGGCCGCCGCGGCGCTCAAGTTCCACCGGCTGATCCTCGGCATCGAGGCGTCCCTGCTGATCCTCGTCCTCGCCATCGTGGACGCGAGCCGCGGCGACCTGTTCTTCACTCGCCTCGGCACCGCCGTCCTCGCCGGCATCGCGCTGCTGCAGACCCTGCTGCACCTGGTGTCCGTCCTCGCCTCCAGCAGGCTGAAGTGAGCGGGGCCATGAAGGTCGGCGCGGTCGTCATCACCATGGGCAACCGCCCCGAGGAGCTGCGCGCCCTGCTCGACTCGGTCGCCTGGCAGGACGGCGACCCGGTCGAGGTCGTCGTCGTCGGCAACGGCTCGGCCGTCCCGGAGGTGCCCGAGGGCGTCCGCACCGTCGAACTGCCCGAGAACCTCGGCATCCCCGGCGGCCGCAACGTCGGCATCGAGGCCTTCGGCCCGGGCGGCGGCGACGTCGACATCCTGCTCTTCCTCGACGACGACGGTCTGCTCGCCCGCACCGACACCGCCGAGCTGTGCCGCAAGGCGTTCACGGACGATCCCGAGCTCGGCATCATCAGCTTCCGCATCGCCGACCCGGACACCGGCGAGACCCAGCGCCGGCACGTGCCGCGGCTGCGCGCCTCCGATCCGATGCGCTCCTCCCGGGTCACCACCTTCCTCGGCGGCGCCAACGCGGTCCGCACCAAGGTCCTCGCCGAGGTCGGCAACCTCCCGGACGAGTTCTTCTACGCCCATGAGGAGACCGACCTGGCCTGGCGGGCCCTCGACGCCGGCTGGATGATCGACTACCGGTCCGACATGGTGCTGTACCACCCGACGACCGCCCCCTCGCGGCACGCCGTCTACCACCGCATGGTCGCCCGCAACCGGGTCTGGCTGGCCCGCCGCAACCTCCCCGCGCTCCTCGTCCCCGTCTACCTGGGGGTGTGGCTGCTGCTCACGCTGCTGCGCCGCCCCTCGCGCCCGGCCCTGAAAGCCTGGTTCGGCGGGTTCCGGGAGGGCTGGAGCACCCCGTGCGGTCCTCGCCGTCCCATGAGGTGGCGTACGGTGTGGCGGCTGACCCGCCTGGGCCGGCCCCCGGTGATCTGACAAGCTCGTACCCGAGAGCACCCCGGCCGTCCGAGGCCGCCCGGCTCATGCCGGGCCCGTACGGGCCCGGCATCGACGAAGACGAAAGTTTCCATCAGTGAGTGAGACAACGCACGACGGCACGGTCGCGACGGCCGCGCCCGTGTCGCCCGACGAGGGCCTCACGGCGGCACAGCTCGCCGCCAAGTACGGGCTGACCGTGAGCGGCGCCCGGCCGCCCCTCGTCGAGTACGTCCGCCAGCTCTGGGGACGGCGGCACTTCATCCTCGCCTTCTCCCAGGCGAAGCTGACCGCCCAGTACAGCCAGGCCAAGCTCGGCCAGCTGTGGCAGGTGGCCACCCCGCTGCTGAACGCGCTCGTCTACTTCCTGATCTTCGGCCTGATCCTGAACGCGGGCAAGGGCATGCCGAAGGACGTCTACATCCCGTTCCTGGTCACGGGCGTGTTCGTCTTCACCTTCACGCAGTCCTCGGTGATGGCGGGCGTGCGCGCGATCTCCGGCAACCTCGGCCTGGTGCGCGCGCTGCACTTCCCGCGCGCCTCGCTGCCGGTCTCCTTCGCGCTCCAGCAGCTCCAGCAGCTCCTCGCCTCGATGATCGTGATGTTCGCGGTGGTCGTGGGCTTCGGCAGTTACCCCTCCCTGTCCTGGCTGCTGGTCGTCCCGGCGCTCGCCCTGCAGTTCCTCTTCAACACGGGGCTGGCGCTGATCGTGGCGCGGATGGGGGCGAAGACACCGGACCTGGCCCAGCTCATGCCGTTCATCATGCGGACCTGGATGTACGCGTCGGGCGTCATGTTCTCCATCCCGATCATGCTGGAGGACAAGCCGGCCTGGCTCGCCGACGTGCTCCAGTGGAACCCGGCCGCCGTCTACATGGACCTGATCCGCTTCGCGCTGATCGACGGATACGGCTCCGAGAACCTGCCGCCGCACGTGTGGGCGGTCGCCCTCGGCTGGGCAGTGCTCCTCGCCGCCGGCGGCTTCGTCTACTTCTGGAAGGCAGAGGAGAGGTACGGCCGTGGCTGAGCAGCAGCAGGACGAGCGGGTGCCGACGGTCATCGCGGACGACCTGCACATCGTCTACCGCGTCAACGGCGCGAGGACCGGCAAGGGCAGCGCCACCGCGGCCCTCAGCCGCATCCTGAAGCGCGGCGGCGAGGAGCGCGGTGTGCGCAAGGTGCACGCCGTGCGGGGCGTCTCCTTCGTCGCCTACCGGGGCGAGGCCATCGGCCTGATCGGTTCCAACGGGTCCGGCAAGTCGACCCTGCTGCGGGCCATCGCCGGCCTGCTGCCCGCAGAGAAGGGCAAGGTCTACACCGACGGCCAGCCGTCCCTGCTCGGGGTGAACGCGGCCCTGATGAACGACCTGACCGGCGAGCGGAACGTCATCCTGGGCGGGCTCGCCATGGGCATGTCCCGCGAGCAGATCAAGGAGCGCTACCAGGAGATCGTCGACTTCTCCGGGATCAACGAGAAGGGCGACTTCATCACCCTGCCGATGCGCACCTACTCCTCCGGCATGGCGGCCCGGCTGCGGTTCTCCATCGCCGCCGCCAAGGACCACGACGTCCTCATGATCGACGAGGCGCTGGCCACCGGCGACCGCAAGTTCCAGACGCGCTCCGAGGCGCGCATCCGCGAGCTGCGCAAGCAGGCCGGCACGGTCTTCCTGGTCAGCCACAACAACAAGTCCATCCGCGACACCTGCGACCGTGTCCTGTGGCTGGAACGCGGCGAGCTGCGCCTGGACGGGCCGACCGACGAGGTGCTCAGGGAGTACGAGAAGTTCACGGGCAAGTAGCCCGGCGCGCCGGGGCCCCGCCGGTACCGTTCCGGCGGGGCCCCGCGTCTGCGAAGGAAGCGTCAACTCCGGCCGCCGCGAGGAACCTTGGGGCCGGATGATGTGTTCCCGCGGTGCGCGGAGCACCCCGGCGCGGCCCGGTGAGTCCCACCACGTAAGCTGGACCGGTCCCGAAACGCGGCACATGGGGCGATAATGCCCGTCACCCCGCACGGGCTCGCCGGGCGGGCAGCTGGGCGGCGTGTCCGAAATAGTATGTATTGGGTAGGCAGTGTAGAACGGGAGATGTGACGGCAATGGCTACGGAAACTCCCCTGCTCCGCGAAGCGTGCGCCGTCCCCGTCCAGGGCAGCCGGCGATGACGGTGACCGGTGCGGCGCAGGACGCCGATCCGGAGCGTGGCACGCTCGACAAGGCCGCGGGTGAGAACTTCCCCGTGGCCCCCTTCTTCCTGCCCCGCGCCTGGCGCACCGACCTCATGGCGCTCTACGGCTTCGCCCGCCTGGCCGACGACATCGGCGACGGCGACCTGGCCCCCGGCGGCGCCGACGCCCGCGCCCTCGGCGTGCCGCCCGAGCAGGCCGGCGACCGGCTGCTGATGCTGGACGCCTTCGAGGCCGACCTGCGCCGCGTCTTCGACGGCACCCCCCGCCACCCCCTGCTGCGGAGCCTGCAGCCCACCGTGCGCCGCCACGCGCTCACGCCTGAGCCCTTCCTCGGCCTCGTCGCCGCCAACCGGCAGGACCAGCTCGTCGGCCGGTACGAGACCTACGACGACCTCCTCGCCTACTGCGAGCTGTCCGCCAACCCGGTCGGCCGTCTCGTCCTCGCCGTCACCGGCACCTCCACGCCCGAGCGGATCCGCCGCTCCGACGCCGTCTGCACGGCCCTGCAGATCGTCGAGCACCTTCAGGACGTCGCCGAGGACCTGCGCCGCGACCGCGTCTACCTGCCCGCCGAGGACATGAAGCGCTTCCACGTCCGGGAGTCCGACCTCGCCGCGCCCACCGCCGGCGCCTCGGTGCGCGCCCTGATCGCGTTCGAGACCGCACGCGCCGCCGATCTCCTGAATGAAGGCGCCCCCCTGGTGGGTAGCGTCAACGGAAGGCTGAAGCTGCTGCTCGCGGGATTCGTGGCAGGGGGGCGCGCGGCCGTCCGGGCGATCACCGCCGCCGACTACGACGTACTTCCCGGCCCGCCCAAGCCCGGCAAGGTCCGGCTGCTGCGCGAGGCGGGCGCGATCCTGCGAGGAGAGGGGTGACCCGGAGCGTGGAGTCGTCAGCACCCGCGTCCGCACCGGTACTCGCCGCTTACAGCTACTGCGAGACCGTCACCGGACAGCAGGCCCGGAACTTCGCCTACGGCATCCGGCTCCTGCCCACGCCCAAGCGCCGCGCGATGTCGGCGCTGTACGCGTTCTCGCGCCGCGTCGACGACATCGGGGACGGCGAGCTCCCGGCCGACGTCAAGGTCGCCCGGCTGGAGGAGACCCGGTCGCTGCTCGGCCGTATCCACGAGGGCGCGGTCGACGAGGACGACACCGACCCGGTCGCCGTCGCCCTCTCCCACGCCGCCCGGCGCTTCCCGATCCCGCTCGGCGGACTCGACGAGCTGATCGACGGCGTCCAGATGGACCTGCGGGGCGAGACCTACGAGACCTGGGACGACCTGAAGGTCTACTGCCGCTGCGTGGCCGGCGCCATCGGACGTCTCTCGCTCGGCGTCTTCGGCACCGAACCGGGGGCGCGCGGCACCGAGCGCGCGCCCGAGTACGCCGACACGCTCGGTCTCGCGCTCCAGCTCACCAACATCCTCCGCGACGTCCGCGAGGACGCGCAGGACGGCCGTACCTACCTGCCCGCCGACGACCTCGCCAAGTTCGGCTGCTCGGCCGGGTTCGACGGGCCGGTCCCGCCGGAGGGCTCCGACTTCGCGGGCCTCGTCCACTTCGAGGTGCGCCGGGCCCGCGCCCTCTTCGCCGAGGGCTACCGCCTGCTCCCGTTGCTGGACCGGCGCAGCGGCGCGTGCGTGGCGGCCATGGCCGGCATCTACCGCCGCCTGCTGGACCGCATCGAGCGCGACCCCGAGGCCGTGCTGCGCGGCCGGGTCTCCCTGCCCGGACGCGAGAAGGCGTACGTCGCCGTGCGCGGCCTGTCGGGACTGGACGCCCGGCACGTGACCCGGCGGACCGTCAGGAGGCGCCCGTGACGGCGGACCACGGCGACGGCACCGGCGGGGAACGGCGGGCAACCCTCCGGTGGCGGGCGGCGTCCCTGACTGAGACGGTCGGCCGTGCGGCGTTCACACACCACGGCGACCGGGCAGGGGAAGGTGCGCGATGACCCAGGGCAACGGCACGCGCGAGAGCGGGGTGCTCACGGACGTCTCCGCCGTCCCCTTCGGCGGACACGCCGTCGTGGTCGGCGGCGGGCTCGCCGGCGTCACCGCGGCTCTCGCCCTCGCCGACGCGGGCGTGCGCGTCACCCTGCTGGAGAGCAGGCCGCGGCTGGGCGGACTCGCCTTCTCCTTCCGGCGCGGCGACCTCACCGTCGACAACGGCCAGCACGTCTACCTGCGCTGCTGCACCGCCTACCGCTGGTTCCTCGACCGCATCGAGGGCACCGCGCTCGCACCGGTGCAGGAACGTCTCGACGTGCCCGTCGTCGATCTCGGCCGGCCCGAGGGCCGGCGGCTGGGCCGACTGCGGCGCGACGCGCTGCCCGTACCCCTGCACCTGGGGCGCAGCCTCGCCACCTACCCGCACCTCTCGCTCGCCGAGCGCGCGAGCGTCGGGCGGGCCGCACTCGCGCTCAAGGGGCTCGACCCCGCCGACCCGGCGCTGGACACCCAGGACTTCGGCAGCTGGCTGACGGCGCACGGCCAGTCGGCGCGTGCCGTCGAGGCCCTGTGGGACCTGGTCGGCGTCGCCACCCTCAACGCGGTCGCGGGCGACGCCTCCCTGGGGCTCGCCGCGATGGTGTTCAAGACCGGACTGCTGTCCGATCCGGGCGCGGCCGACATCGGCTGGGCCCGCGTCCCGCTCGGCGACCTGCACGACGGGCTGGCCCGCAAGGCGCTCGACTCCGCCGGCGTGCGCACCGAGCTCCGCACCCGCGTCACCGCCCTCGAGGAGGACGGACAGGGCGGCTGGAGCGTCCACGTCCCCGGTGAGACGCTCCAGGCGGACGCCGTCGTCCTCGCCGTACCGCAGCGCGAGGCGCACGGCCTGCTGCCCGCCGGAGCGCTCGACACCCCCGACGACCTCCTGGAGATCGGCACCGCCCCGATCCTCAACATCCACGTGATCTACGACCGGAAGGTGCTCACCGCGCCCTTCCTCACGGCCCTCGGCACCCCGGTGCAGTGGGTGTTCGACCGCACCGAGGCCTCCGGTCTGAAGGACGGCCAGTACCTGGCGCTGTCCCAGTCGACCGCCCAGGACGAGATCGACACGCCCGTGGCCGTGCTGCGCGAACGCTACCTGCCCGAGCTGGAGCGGCTGCTGCCCCGCACCCGGGGCGCCGCGGTGAAGGACTTCTTCGTGACCAGGGAGCGCACCGCGACCTTCGCCCCCGCCCCCGGCGTCGGCCGGCTCAGGCCCGGCGCCCGCACGAAGGCCCCCGGCCTGTACCTGGCCGGAGCGTGGACCGCCACCGGGTGGCCCGCGACCATGGAGAGTGCCGTCCGCAGCGGTGTCGGGGCGGCGGGAGCCGCGCTCGCCGCCCTGGGCCGGTCCCGCGACCGCCTCCCCGGCTTCCTCGGGGAGGCGGCATGAGGACCGATCGGCGTGGGACCGACCCCCGCACTCCCGGTACCGCAACTGGAGGAGAGACTGTGCCCACTGTGCCCCCGGCCGCCCCGCAGGCCGATCGACGGACCACGGTGGACGTGACCGCGCTCCTGGAGCGCGGCCGGACCCTGACCACCCCGGTCCTGCGAGCGGCCGTCGACCGGCTGGCGCCCCCCATGGACACCGTCGCCGCCTACCACTTCGGCTGGATCGACGCCCAGGGCAACCCCGCCGACGGCGACGGCGGCAAGGCCGTGCGCCCCGCGCTCGCGGTGCTCTCCGCCGAGGTCACCGGCGCCGCGCCCGAGGTGGGCGTGCCCGGCGCGGTCGCCGTCGAGCTGGTGCACAACTTCTCCCTGCTGCACGACGACCTGATGGACGGCGACGAGCAGCGTCGTCACCGCGACACCGTCTGGAAGGTGCACGGCCCCGCCCAGGCCATCCTGGTCGGCGACGCCCTGTTCGCCCTCGCCAACGAGGTGCTGCTGGAACCCGGCACCGTCGAGGCGGGCCGCGCCGCCCACCGCCTGACCAAGGCCTCCCGCTCCCTGATCGACGGCCAGGCCCAGGACATCTCCTACGAGCACCGTGACCGGGTCAGCGTCGAGGAGTGCCTGGAGATGGAGGGCAACAAGACCGGCGCGCTGCTCGCCTGCGCCAGCTCCGTCGGCGCGGTCCTCGGCGGCGCCGACGAACGCACCGCCGACACGCTCGAGAGGTACGGCTACCACCTGGGCCTCGCCTTCCAGGCCGTCGACGACCTCCTCGGCATCTGGGGCGACCCGGACGCCACCGGCAAGCAGACCTGGAGCGACCTGCGCCAGCGCAAGAAGTCCCTCCCGGTCGTGGCCGCCCTCGCCGCGGGCGGGCCGGCTTCCGAACGGCTCGGCGAGATCCTCGCCGCCGACGCCAAGAGCAGCGACTTCGCGACCTTCTCCGAGGAGGAGTTCGCGGCCCGTGCCGCCCTCATCGAGGAGGCCGGCGGACGGGAGTGGACCGCCGACGAGGCGCGCCGCCAGCACACCATCGCCATCGAAGCCCTCGACGCCGTGGACATGCCCGACCGGGTACGGGAGATGTTCACCGCCCTCGCGGACTTCGTCGTCGTACGAAAGAGATGATCACCATCGGTCGAATAGCCCTCGCGTAGTCGCCGGCCGGTGACGCGAGCACAGCAGCACCGGCCGACGGCGGACCCGCAGCAGACGCACCGTATGCACACTGCACGAAGGGGAAGCCATGACAGCGACGACCGACGGAAGCACCGGGGCGGCCCTGCCGTCCCGCGCAGCCGCGGCCAGCGAAACAGCCGACATCACGACCCCCGGCACGGCGGCCGGGCTGTACGAAACCGCCGTCCGCGCCACACGGCGCGCCACCGACTTCCTCCTCTCCCGGCAGGACGCCGAGGGCTGGTGGAAGGGCGACCTCGAGACCAACGTCACGATGGACGCCGAGGACCTGCTCCTGCGTCAGTTCCTCGGCATCCGGGACGAGGACACCACACGCGCCGCCGCCCTCTTCATCCGCGGAGAACAGCGCGAGGACGGCACCTGGGCCACCTTCTACGGCGGCCCCGGCGAACTGTCCACCACCATCGAGGCCTACGTCGCCCTCCGTCTGGCCGGCGACGCCCCCGACGCCCCGCACATGGCGAAGGCCGCCGAGTGGATCCGGGACCGGGGCGGCATCGCCGCCTCCCGCGTCTTCACCCGCATCTGGCTCGCCCTGTTCGGCTGGTGGAAGTGGGAGGACCTGCCCGAACTCCCGCCGGAGCTGATCTACCTCCCGTCCTGGGTGCCGCTGAACATCTACGACTTCGGCTGCTGGGCCCGGCAGACCATCGTGCCGCTGACCATCGTCTCGGCGAAGCGCCCGGTGCGCCCCGCGCCCTTCCCGCTCGACGAGCTCCACACCGACCCGGCCCGGCCCAACCCTCCCCGCCCCCTGGCACCGGCGGCGAGCTGGGACGGCGCCTTCCAGCGCATCGACAAGGCACTGCACGCCTACCGCAAGGTCGCGCCCAGGCGGCTGCGCCGGGCGGCGATGAACACCGCCGCCCGCTGGATCGTCGAACGCCAGGAGAACGACGGCTGCTGGGGCGGCATCCAGCCGCCGGCCGTGTACTCGGTCATCGCCCTGCACCTGCTCGGCTACGACCTTGGGCACCCCGTGATGCGCGCGGGCCTGGAGTCCCTGGACCGCTTCGCGGTGTGGCGCGAGGACGGGGCCCGCATGATCGAGGCCTGCCAGTCCCCGGTGTGGGACACCTGCCTGGCCACCATCGCGCTCGCCGACGCCGGAGTGCCCGCGGACCATCCGCAGCTGGTGAAGGCGGCGGACTGGATGCTCGGCGAGCAGATCGTGCGCCCCGGCGACTGGTCGGTGAAGCGGCCCGGACTCCCGCCCGGCGGCTGGGCGTTCGAGTTCCACAACGACAACTACCCCGACATCGACGACACCGCCGAGGTCGTCCTCGCCCTGCGCCGGGTGAGCCACCACGACCCGGAGCGGGTGGAGAAGGCCATCGGCCGAGGAGTGCGCTGGAACCTCGGCATGCAGTCGAGGAACGGCGCCTGGGGCGCCTTCGACGTCGACAACACCAGCCCCTTCCCCAACCGGCTGCCGTTCTGCGACTTCGGCGAGGTCATCGACCCGCCGTCCGCGGACGTCACCGCGCACGTCGTCGAGATGCTCGCCGTCGAGGGCCTCGCCCACGACCCCCGCACCCGGCGCGGCATCCGGTGGCTGCTCGCCCAACAGGAGCCGGACGGCTCGTGGTTCGGCCGCTGGGGCGTCAACTACGTCTACGGAACCGGCTCCGTGGTCCCCGCCCTGACCGCCGCGGGCGTCCCCGCCTCGCACCCGGCGATCCGGCGCGCGGTGGGCTGGCTGGAGTCCGTCCAGAACGACGACGGCGGCTGGGGCGAGGACCTGCGCTCCTACCGTCACGTCCGCGAGTGGAGCGGCAAGGGCGCCTCGACCGCCTCGCAGACCGCCTGGGCCCTGATGGCGCTGCTGGCGGCGGGGGAGAGGGCGTCCAAGGCCGTCGAGCGCGGCATCGAGTGGCTCGCCGCCACCCAGCGGGAGGACGGCTCCTGGGACGAGCCGTACTTCACCGGCACCGGCTTCCCCTGGGACTTCTCCATCAACTACCACCTGTACCGGCAGGTCTTCCCGCTGACCGCGCTCGGCCGGTACGTCCACGGCGAACCCTTCTCCAAGGCGCCCCGCACGGTCCAGGCGCTCGCCGAGTCGCTCACCGAGACGAAGTCGCTGACCGAGGCGAAGGGCAGCTGATGAGCGAACAGCCCGGCCCGGCCCCGCTGCTGATCGCCTGCGCGCTCGGCATCGAGCACCTCGCCCTGCGCGCGGGCGACCGCGGCGGGGCCGCCGGGCCGGTCACCGTCGTACGGACCGGCATGGGACCGAAGGCGGCCGAACGCTCGGTCACCCGGGTCCTGGCCGGCCCGGCGCTCGACGGGGCCGCCGTGCTGGCCACGGGCTTCTGCGCCGGCCTCGCCCCCGGCATGCACCCCGGCGACCTCGTCGTCGCCGAGGAGACCCGCGACCCGCGCGGCACGGTCGGATGCGTGGGCACCGACCGGCTCGTCAAGGAGCTCCAGCGAGCCGTGCCCGGGCGCACCGTCCACACCGGTCCGCTGACCGGCTCCGACCACGTCGTCCGCGGGCCCGAGCGGGCCGGCCTGCTCACGACCGGCGCGATCGCCGCCGACATGGAGTCCGCCGCCACGCTCCTGAGCGCCGTCCGCACGGGCACGCGCCCCGTTGCGGCCGTCCGGGTGGTCGTGGACGCTCCCGAACACGAACTCGTACGGATCGGCACCCTGCGCGGTGGAATATCGGCTTTCCGCGTCCTTCGGTCCGTCCTTCCCGCGTTCTTCGAATGGCACCGTTCCCTGCCGCTCCCCAGGAGGTGAGCCCAGATGGCCATGCCGCTGCGCCAGTCCATCAAGGTCGCTACATACTTGGCCGAACAGAAGCTCCGCCGGCGGGACAAGTTCCCGCTCATCGTCGAGCTGGAGCCGCTCTTCGCCTGCAACCTGAAGTGCGAGGGATGCGGCAAGATCCAGCACCCGGCGGGGGTGCTCAAGCAGCGCATGCCGGTCGCCCAGGCCGTCGGCGCGGTGCTCGAGTCCGGGGCGCCGATGGTGTCCATCGCCGGCGGCGAGCCGCTGATGCACCCGCAGATCGACGAGATCGTCCGCCAGCTGGTCGCCAGGCGGAAGTACGTCTTCCTGTGCACCAACGCGCTGCTGATGCGCAAGAAGATGGACAGGTTCACGCCCTCCCCCTACTTCGCCTTCGCGGTGCACATCGACGGGCTGCGCGAGCGGCACGACGAGTCGGTGGCGAAGGAGGGCGTGTTCGACGAGGCAGTGGAGGCCATCAAGGAGGCGAAGCGGCGCGGCTTCCGGGTCACCACCAACTCGACCTTCTTCAACACCGACACCCCGCAGACCATCGTCGAGGTCCTCAACTTCCTCAACGACGACCTGAAGGTCGACGAGATGATGATCTCGCCCGCCTACGCCTACGAGAAGGCGCCCGACCAGGAGCACTTCCTGGGCGTGGAGCAGACCCGGGAGCTGTTCAGGAAGGCGTTCGCGGGCGGCAACCGGGCCCGCTGGCGGCTCAACCACTCGCCCCTCTTCCTCGACTTCCTCGAGGGCAAGGTCGACTTCCCCTGCACCGCCTGGGCGATCCCGAACTACTCCCTCTTCGGCTGGCAGCGCCCCTGCTACCTGATGAGCGACGGCTACGTGCCCACCTACCGGGAGCTGATCGAGGACACCGACTGGGACAAGTACGGCCGCGGCAAGGACCCGCGCTGCGCCAACTGCATGGCCCACTGCGGCTACGAGCCCACCGCCGTCCTGGCCACCATGGGCTCCCTCAAGGAGTCCCTGCGGGCCATGCGCGAGACGGTCTCCGCGAACAGGGACTGACGGGACGACCGCCCCACCGGGGGCCCACGAGGTACCGGCCCGGCCGGCCGCCGGACGACGTGTGTCGCGGCGGACCCAGGCCGGGCCGGTGGCGGTCGGGGGCGGGGCCCGGAGCCGGCACGGCCGGTACGCCCGGCGCCGGGGGAGGCCGCGGCGGATCACCGGGCAGGTGGAGAAGGACGGCGCGCCGGGGGGAGCCGGCCGTCACCGTGAGCTGAGGAGCACGGACCGAAGGGGGACCGATCGTGACGATTCCGGAGAACATCGGGGGACCGCACGACCTGAAGGCGCTGTCCGAGGCGGAACTCGGCGAACTCTCCCACGAGGTACGTGACTTCCTGGTGCACGCGGTCGCCCGCACCGGAGGTCACCTCGGCCCCGGTCCCGGCGTGGTGGAACTCACCGTCGCCCTGCACCGGGTCTTCGAGTCACCGGCCGGCCGCATCCTGGGGGAAACCGGCCACCAGGGCTACGCGCACAAGCCGCCGACCGGCCGTCAGGGCTTCTCCGCCAAGGCCCGCCGGGTCCGGGGGGAACAGGGCCACGCCGTTGCCGTCATCGAGGACAACAGCCGCGCCGCCGGGGACGGCCGTATCGTCATGCCAGGGCAAGGAGAGAGCTGAATGGCCAAGGAGTTCGACCTCGGCGCGCTGCTGGCCGAACGCGGTGCCGAGCGGTACGAGCTGCACGCGAAGCACCTCAACCACCAACTGCCGCGCATGCTGCGCACCATCGGCTTCGACAAGGTCTACGAGCGGGCCGAGGGCGCGCACTTCTGGGACGCGGACGGCAACGACTACCTGGACATGCTCGCCGGGTTCGCGGTGATGGGCCTGGGCCGCCACCATCCGGTCGTCCGCAAGGCGCTGCACGACGTCCTCGACGCCTCGCTGGCCGACCTGACCCGCTTCGACTGCGCGCCGCTGCCCGGACTGCTGGCCGAGCGGCTGCTGTCGTACAGCCCGCACCTGGACCGGGTGTTCTTCGGCAACAGCGGCACGGAGGCGGTGGAGACCGCGCTGAAGTTCGCCCGGTACGCGACCGGCAGGCCGAGGGTCCTGTACTGCACGCACGCCTTCCACGGACTGACCACCGGCTCCCTGTCCGTGAACGGCGAGAGCGGCTTCCGGGACGGCTTCGCCCCGCTGCTGCCCGACACCGCCGTGCCGCTCGGCGACCTGGACGCGCTGGCGCGGGAGCTGGGCAAGGGGGACGTGGCGGCGCTGATCGTGGAGCCGATCCAGGGCAAGGGCGTCCACGAGGCCCCGCCCGGCTATCTGCGCGCCGCGCAGGAGCTGCTGCACCGGCACGGGGCGCTGCTGATCGCCGACGAGGTGCAGACGGGCCTCGGCCGGACCGGGAGGTTCTACGCCTACCAGCACGAGGACGGCGTCGAACCGGACCTGGTGTGCGTGGCCAAGGCGCTGTCCGGCGGGTACGTGCCGGTGGGAGCGACGCTCGGCAAGGACTGGATCTTCCGGAAGGTGTACTCCTCGATGGACCGCGTGCTGGTCCACTCGGCGAGTTTCGGGTCCAACGCGCAGGCCATGGCGGCCGGGCTCGCGGTGCTGTCGGTGATCGAGAACGAGGAGATCGTCGCCAACGCCGCCGCGGTGGGCGAGCATCTCAGGTCCCGGCTGGCGGCGCTGGTGGACCGCTACGAGCTGCTCGCCGACGTCCGGGGCCGGGGTCTGATGATCGGCATCGAGTTCGGCCGGCCGAGGTCGCTGCGGCTGCGCAGCCGCTGGACGATGCTGCAGGCCGCGCGGAAGGGCCTGTTCGCGCAGATGGTGGTGGTGCCGCTGCTGCAGCGGCACCGCATCCTGACGCAGGTCTCCGGCGACCGTCTGGAGGTGATCAAGCTGATCCCGCCGTTGATCATCGACACGGCGGACGCCGACCGTTTCGTCGACGCCTTCACCGAGGTGATGGACGACGCGCACAGCGGCGGCGGCCTGATGTGGGATTTCGGGAAGACGCTGGTGAAGCAGGCGGTGGCGAACCGCTAGCGCAGGGGACCCGCGGCGGTTTTGCCTGTGGGGCAATTAAATTGCCTTACGGGCAAAATCGGTGCTGAATGGAGGCATGTCCTCCTCTGCGAACCCGCCGGGCCCGCCGGACGACCGGCAGGACGGACCGCCGGACGCCGTCGCCTCCGTGGTCGCGCCGCAGCTGCGCGGCCTGCGGCGCCGGGCCGGCCTCACCCTGGAGGCGGCGGCCCGTGCGGCCGGGCTGTCACCCGCCCACCTCTCCCGTCTGGAGACCGGGCAGCGCCAGCCCTCGCTGCCGATGCTGCTCTCGCTCGCGCGCGTCTATGGTACGACCGTCTCGGAGCTGCTCGGCGAGACGGCCGCGGACCGGGACGCCGTCGTACGGGCCGGCGACATGGAGCCGACCGGCGCGGGCGGCTGGACGTACTGGCAGGCCGGCGGGTCCGGCCGCGGTATGCAGGCCCTGCGCGTCCGCGTGCCGCACGGCTCCCAGGGCGACATCGTGCGCGTGCACCCCGGTGAGGAGTGGCTCTACGTCCTGCGGGGCCGGCTGCGGCTGCGCCTCGGGGACGCCGTGCACCTGCTCGGGCCGGGCGACAGCGCCCACTTCGACTCCCTGACCCCGCACCGGATCGCCGCCCAGGACGCCGACGGGCTCGAGCTCCTCTTCGTCCACACCCTGCTGCAGAGCCCCACGGCGACCCTGTGTCTCGGGCCCGCCGCCACGTCCGCCCATCCCACCGCCGGAGAGACGCCATGAGCACCATCCAGGACAAGTTCCCCCGCGCCCTGTGGGTGCGACTTCTCATCTACATCGCCCTCGGGCACGTCTTCGGCGGCTTCCTCTACCTGCTGTTCGAGGTCGGAGCCAAGTAGCGGCCCGGCCCGCGGCCTCGCCGTCAGTCCAGCATCCGCTCGCGCAGCCGGGCCCGGGTCCCGGGAGTGATCCCCAGGCCCTGCCCCAGGTAGGCGTCGACGCCGCCCCAGGTCTCCTCGATGGTCTCGAAGGCCGCCGTCAGATACTCGGCGCGCGCGTCGAACAGGGGGCTGAGCAGCTCCATGACCTCGGGGGAGTAGGCCGAGGCGGCGGAGCCGCTGCGGCGCACCTTGTAGCGGCGGTGCGGTGCGTTCGACTTCAGGTAGTCCTCGACGACGGCGTCGCGCTCCACGCCCAGGGCGAGCAACGTGATCGCGACCGACAGTCCCGCGCGGTCCTTGCCGGCCGCGCAGTGCATCAGCGCGGGGACGCTGTCCTCGGCGAGCGCGTGCAGCACCCGGGAGTGCTCCGCCGTGCGCTCCTTGATCATCATCCGGTAGGAGGTGATCATCCGGTCCGCGCCCCGGCCGTCGGCCAGGATGCCGCGCAGCTGGTCGAGGTCGCCGTCGCGGACCATCTTCCAGAACTCGGCGCCGTCGGCCGGATCGCTCAGCGGCAGGTTCACATTGCGCACGCCCGGCAGTTCGACGTCCCGGCCCTCGAGCTTCTGGTCGGCGGCGTTGCGGAAGTCGAAGATCGTGTGCAGTCCCAGCGAGGCGAGGAACGCGGCGTCCTCCGCGGTCGCGTGCGCGAGATGACCGCTGCGGAACAGCACCCCCTGCCGTACGCGCCGTCCGTCCACGGTCGGCAGCCCGCCGACGTCACGGAAGTTGCGCACACCGGTCAGCTCGGGTTCGGTCGACGGGACCTGCTGCGTCACGGGGGCTCCTCCCACTCGGCCCCGACGGCGCGGCTCGCCGGCGGGCGCCCAGCCGACGATACGGCATTCCCTGTCCGCGGCAACGAGTCGTCCGTACGGCGTGAGACGGGCATACGGCAGGTGCACGACGGGCCCGGCTGCGCGACGTCCGGCCCGTCTGTCTGAATTGACGCTTTTCTCTCAACTTGCTGCGATATGGGCGGTGCTGGGGATGTTCCCCGTGAGCAGCGTCATAAGAGTGACCGTGCGTTGCCCGTCATGTTCACGTAATTCATGCGCTTTTCAAGGACATTCGGGAAAACGGAGGCTTCCGGAATCGACGGAGTGTGACCGCCCTTTCCCCTGAAGGATCAAGAGAAACTTCCGTCCGCGGAACCCCTCGCTTGTCTGTGCGCGTCCCGGTCCCTTACGTTCACCACCGATCCGGACGGACGCCTAATCCTGCCGCCGACCGGAGCCCGTACTCATCAACCACCCGTACACGGCAGGAGCGGGGGACCCACAGGCAACACCGCCTGTTCCGGTTCCCGGGACAGGCTCGGGGTAAAGCCGCGTCACCGCGCGGCCGGGCATCTCCAGTCCGCACCCGACAGCTCACCTCGCAGGCGCCGGAGAGGAATGCGACATGCCCGCGAAGGGTAAGCACCGCCGTACCAAGGTCCAGCGCATAGCCCGTGCCATCGCCGTCGCCGGAACCGGCGGCGCCGCGCTCGCCCTCCCGCTGATGGGCGCCGCCGGCGCCCAGGCCGCCCCCGCGCAGTCCGCTCCCGGACAGGCGGCCCAGTCCGCCCCGGCCGGTGCGCAGAAGACCGCCGGCAAGGGCGCGGACACCTACACCGTGCGGAGCGGCGACTACCTGTCGAAGATCGCCGACGAGCAGCATGTCGACGGCGGCTGGAAGAAGCTGTACGAGGACAACCGCGAGGCCATCGGCTCCGACCCGTCGCTGATCCACCCGGGGCTCGAGCTGTCGATCGGTCAGAAGGCCGCGACCGGCACCGCCGGCTCCTCCGCCGGGAAGACGGCCCAGAAGCCCGCGGGGACGAAGAAGTCCTCCGCCGCGCCGGCCGCGAAGTCGTCGGACACCGCGAAGACCGCCGCGTCGCAGCCCTCGTCCTCCTCGTCCTCCTCGGAGGCGGGCGCCGGATCCGCCGGCACCAGCAGCGGCTACACCGCCCCCGTGGCCGGCGCCGGCGTCGGCACCCCGTACCACCAGTCCGGCAGCATGTGGTCCAGCGGCTACCACACCGGCACCGACTTCGTCGTCCCGACCGGCACCTCCCTGAAGGCCGTCGGCGCCGGCACGGTCGTCTCCGCCGGCTGGGGCGGCGCGTACGGCAACCAGGTCGTCATCAAGCTCGCCGACGGCCACTACGCCCAGTACGCCCACCTGTCCTCGCTCTCCGTCTCCGCCGGCCAGTCCGTGACCGCCGGTCAGCAGATCGGCCTCTCCGGTGCCACCGGCAACGTGACCGGACCGCACCTGCACTTCGAGATCCGCACCACGCCGGACTACGGCTCCGACGTGGACCCGGTCGCGTACCTGCGCTCGCACGGCGTCTCCCTCTGACGACGCCCCCTCGCACCGCCGAAGGCCGGACCCCGATCCCCGGGTCCGGCCTTCGGCGCGCCGGAACGGGCGCGCCCTGCCGCCCGGAACGCTTATTCCTGAATTGGCGAACACTTTAGGAGTGGCCTTTCTCACCGCCCGTCAACCCCTTCCTACGGTCGCGTAGGTCACATTGAAAGGTGAATGATGGGCCGATGTGGCAGACGATTCGAAGAGTGACAGCAGAGCAGTGATCGGGTCGTACGTGGCGGTGGGGGACAGCTTCACCGAGGGCGTCGGCGACCCCGGCCCCGACGGGGCGTTCGTCGGCTGGGCCGACCGGTTCGCCGTCCTGCTCGCGGACCGCCGCCCCGAGGGCGACTTCACCTACACCAACCTCGCCGTGCGCGGCAGGCTGCTCGACCAGATCGTGGAGGAGCAGGTACCCAGAGCGGTCGAACTCGCCCCGGACCTCGTCTCCTTCTGTGCCGGCGGCAACGACATCATCCGGCCCGGCACCGACCCCGACGAGGTCGCCGAACGGTTCGAGCGAGCCGTGGCCGCGCTCGCCTCCACCGCGGGCACCGTCCTGGTGACGACCGGCTTCGACACCCGCAGGGTGCCCCTCCTCAAGCACCTGCGCGGCAAGATCGCCACCTACAACGGGCACGTCCGCGCCGTCGCCGACCGCTACGGCTGCCCCGTGCTCGACCTGTGGTCGCTGCGCAGCGTCCAGGACCCGAGGGCCTGGGACGCCGACCGGCTGCACCTGTCGCCCGAGGGCCACACCCGCGTGGCCCTGCGCGCCGGCCAGGCCCTCGGCCTGCGCATCCCGGCCGACCCGGAGCAGCCCTGGCCGCCGCTGCCGCCCCGCGGCACCCTCGAGGTCCGGCGGGACGACGTCCACTGGGCACGGGAGTACCTGGTGCCGTGGATCGGGCGCCGGCTGCGCGGAGTCTCCTCGGGGGACCACGTCACCGCCAAGGGGACGCTGTCGCCGGACGACATCAAGATGCGGATCGCCGCCGTGGCGTGAGAAGCGCGGGGCCACGGGACGGAAACGGCCGCCCGGTCTCCGCCGTGGCGGCCGCCGTGCCGCCGTTCCTGAGCGGAGGGAACCCGGAAGTCACGTCCGTCGTTCGAGTGTTGTCGGACGAGACGACGAAGACGACTGCCTGATCCACTCCCCACTGGAGGTACCGTGGCCGGTCCCCGTCCCCCGCGCGCCGGGCTGCGCGTACCGCTGCCCGCGGCCTTCGGCGCGGACCCGAGCGGCGAGCGCATGGCGCGCATCCGCAACTCGCCGCACTTCCGGGACGGTGTCTTCCAGAACCCCGGGGGCGCCGCCCGGAGCGGGCCGTCCGGATCGGGCCGCGACTTCGCCAAGGTCTACTTCGACCGGGAGTCGCGGCTTCGCCGCACACCGCGCGGCACGGTCCCGGTGCACGCCACCACCCTCGCCGACCTCGCCCGGCCGCCCGCCACCGGGCTGCGGCTGACCTGGACGGGACACTCCAGCGTGCTCGCCGAGATCGACGGGCAGCGGGTGCTGTTCGACCCCGTGTGGGGTGAGCGCTGCTCCCCGGTACCCTTCGCCGGGCCCAAGCGGCTGCATCCGGTCCCGCTGCCCCTCGCGGCCCTCGGCCCGGTCGACGTCGTCGTCATCTCCCACGACCACTACGACCACCTGGACCTGCCCACCATCAAGGCCCTGGCCGGCACGGACACCCTGTTCGCCGTGCCGCTCGGCATCGGCGCCCACCTCGAACACTGGGGCGTGTCCGCCTCCCGGCTGCGCGAGCTGGACTGGCACGAGTCGACGCGCGTCGGCGGCCTCACCCTGACCGCCACCCCGGCCCGCCACTTCTGCGGACGCGGGCTGCGCAACACCCAGCACACCCTCTGGGCGTCCTGGGTCGTCGCCGGGGAACGGCACCGCGTCTACCACAGCGGCGACACCGGCTACTTCGACGGCTTCCGCGACATCGGCGCGGCCCACGGCCCGTTCGACGCCACGATGATCCAGCTGGGGGCGTACTCCGACTTCTGGCCCAAGAACCACACGGACTATACGCCGCTGCCCGGCATGTGGCCAGACATTCACATGACGCCTGCGCAGGGGGTGCAGGCCCATCTTGACCTGCAGGGAGGCGCTCCGGGAGGGGTGCTGCTGCCGATCCACTGGGGGACGTTCAACCTGGCGCCGCATCCGTGGGCGGAGCCGGGTGAGTGGACGAGGGACGCGGCCGAGGAGGTCGGGCAGACGGTGGCGTTCCCGCGGCCGGGGGAGCCGTTCGAGCCGGCGGGGAAGCTGCCGGTGGAGGCGTGGTGGCGGGCGGTCTCCGGTCCGATCGCGCACCCTTGGCGCCGTCCCCGGATCGCTCAAGGCGTGGCCGAGACGAGCAAGGGTGATCTCGACCTCGCGGGGGAGAGGTGACGTCGGTCGGGCAGGAGCTGGGGGAGATGGTCCAGATGCTGGAGCGTCTCCCTGCTGACGAGCAGGATCGTTTGCTGCGCGCCTTGGACGGAGCGTCCCGCGTGGAGTGCGAAGTCACTGCCCAGCGCGTCAGGCCCTTGCCGTCCCTGGAAGGCCCGTCTCGGGTTGTCGTCCGAACGCGCATCGTGCGGCGCTGAGCTTTGCAGGAGGGGGGCCGACTGGGCAGGGGCCCGTCGGCGGATCGGCGGGCGGTGGCGGCTGGGCGGTGCGGACGTCGCGGACGGCTTGGCGGACCATGGCGCGCACCGTGGCGGTGTCCGGGGCTTGGAGGCCGCTGTGGGCGAGCGTGGCGAGGCGGCGGGTGATTAGGCTCCTCGACGATGTCCGTACGGCTGGAGACGGCAATCAGGGCGCGTTGGGACAGGCGTAGTCGAGCGCGGCCGCGGCGGCCGGGGCGCTGTCTCGCATGCGAGACGTCTCGGTGTCGGCGGTGACCGCGCAGTGGATCGCGGCCAGGACGCCGGGCGATGTCCAGGAGCCGGTCACCGCATTTTCCTCTCGGGGCTGACCATTGGTCTGGCCGCCGAACTCAATCAGTTCGCTGCGCGCGTCGCGAGGTCAGGTGTCGCCTTCCGGTAGAGACCAGTCCACAACACGCAGCCCGGCCCTCTTCAGCTGGTCAGGGGTTATACCGAGTCGTTGTATCGGCGTTTTCCCATGCCGTGCGAGCCAGTGTTTCCTCCGAGTACGTTCCTCCGGACTGAGCGCCTCCCAACTGTCGCGGTGAAGGCCAGCGTCGGCGGTCGAGCCGGCCTCGTTCGTGGCCTGCTGTATGTACGCGAACTCGCGGGGGCTGGTCGCCAGAGTGATGAGCGCCCAGGCGGTCGGGTAGTCGAGGGACGGGCCGTGCTGTCGTATGAGGTGGTGGGCGCGCCACTGGCGCAGTGGGGCGAGGATCCAGCGTCTGGTGCGTACGGTCATGCCGTATCGGCTCCGGGTTGAGTGTCGAAGGTGGACAGCCAGCGGCCGGCCATGTTCTGGAGATCGGTGCTGCCGAGCGTGCGCAGGGTCTGGGTAAGGGCGCGCAGGAAGACCTCACGCTGGTGTGGGGTGTGAAGATCGGTAAGCAGCTGCTCGACAAACCAGGCCACTTCCGCGTGCAGGCCGTCGCGGGTGGAGTCCCGTGGTGGCCTGAGGTCTTTCACGGCGGTGGACAGCTGAGCAAGTTCGCCGAGGCGCTCGGGGTACTGGTCGATCCACCACACAACGTGCTGGTCCGGATCGGACAGGATGGCTTGGAGGAAGGCGATGCGGTGGAGGGTCTCCTCTCGTTCGAGAGCGTCCTGTTGCGCGCGTCGGAGGTGCTCTTCGGCCAGGGTCCGGTCCGCGGCGGCGACCGTCAGGTGTGCGGTGCCCCGCGTCTCGAGCCACGGCTCGGGAGACATCGGGCGCGCGATCGTCGCGTTTACGGCATCCCGCGCCGCGAGCAGCTCCTGCACGGAGTAATGGCGAAGGATCCGGGCGGTGTGCTCGCGCAGGTGATGCCGAGCGAGTGCAGCTGGAGCATGGTGTCCTGCCGTCGTTTCGCCCAGAGGATGCCAGGTGCCCTCGATCCGTACGGTGAAGTGGACGCCGGTCATCCGACTGGGCATGTGCTCATCCTCGATGAGCACATGCCGCCCGGCCTGCTCCTCGGCCGGGACCGCCGCCACTCCTGGCGGGGCGGGCGGCGGTCCCGGCCGCCGGTTCCGCCTGGAGAACAGGCTCATGCGTCGGGCGTACTCAACTCATCTGGCGACGGCTGTGATTCACCAGGCGTTTCCGATGGCTGGGCCGGGTCTGGGGCAGCGGGCAGGAGATGGCCGAGTACCGCTATACGCCGTGTGCGACCGGGGCCGGTCGGCACGCTCTGTCCCACCAGCAACTCGGAGACGCGAGCGTCCCTCAGGCGCCCTGACAAGACGGCCACGGCGATACCGACGGCGTGCTCCTCCGGCACTGCCGGCGAGTCCAGCCAGGCGGCCAGCGATGTCAGGGCCTGGTCGGCGGCGGGTTCATGGCGCCAGGCCGCGCGCCATCCGCGGACAAATAGCTGATCCTCCGAGCCATTTTCGTCGCTCGCGGTCAGGTCGTTCACCAGCGCCAAGGCGAGTGGTGTCTCGCCCGGCAGACTAGTCAGGTCGGTCAGTGCGAGAAACGCCTGCGCCCCGGCCTGGCGGATCACAGCATCGTCGGTCTCGGCCCAGTCGACGATCTCACCCAGAACCAAATTGCGGAGTTTCGGCTCGGCGGCGAGCTCACGAATCGCCCGCGCGACAGCATCGGCTCCCCGCCGGTCCGCGCGGCTCGCCAGGAGCCTCAGGCGGGTGAGAGCGACACGCGGGTAGGCACGCCCAAGCTCGCCCGCGCAGACGTCGGCCACCGTCCGGGCGAGCGCTTCACTCAGGTTCTTCTGGTTCGCGGCGTCGTAGAGGTACTTGCGGACCGCCACACCGATTCCCGGATGCGTCGCGGTGCTCTCCAGGATGCCTGCGGCCAGGCGGCGGTGGGTCTCGCTGTCCGAGGCGATCCACTGTGTGACGATCCGCAGGACCGCTTGCCCTCCTGGACCCGTGGCCAGGCGGGTGAGCGCGTCGGCGACCTGCGCACGATACTTGACCGCGATGCCTTTCGGCCCGGTGATCTGCGATGCCCACTGCAGCAGTTCGTCCCGCAGGTGCGGTCGCTGGGCCCAGACGTGTGAGAGAACGGCCTCGTCCAAGCCATGGCGTACGTCGCTGAGCGACAATCCGTCGTCGTCGGTCCGCTTCGCCTCGATGATCTCCAGGCGCGTTTCCAGATCGGGGCCGGCCAGAGCACCGCCGGGTGGCAGTTCGCCCTTCACCCGCTCGAAGAGCTGGTCGGCGGCGGCCATGACGACATCGGCGGAGAGTCCGTCCAGCAGAGCGGTCGCGATGAGCAGCGCCCGGTCGCGAAGGTGCTCAGCTCCGTTGTGCTCCTTGAACCAGCCGAGCAGATGAGCCTGCCACCCCTCGAACTCCTCCTTCACCTCACTCTGGGCGTCATCGTCCGCTTCAGCGATGATCTCGGCCAGCCAGACCGCGTCGTCGGGTGACGAGGCAGGAGTCAGCAGTCCTGCCAGATCGGAGCCGTCGGCCAGCCAGGGGAGCCGCTCGGCGTTGAGCTCCTTGAGGTGGGACCGCGCTACGTCCAAGGCCGGAGGCGCCATGTGCTCGATCTGCGGGATGGACGCCAGCGTCCCGGGCCGCCACGTGGCGGGGACGGCCAGGATCACGAGGTACGCCCCGGCACCGAGTGCTTCCTTCTGGTACCCGCTCAAACCCTGGTAGAAGTCCGCGGGCAGGCTGCTGTAGCCGGACAGGTCCAGCACGAACCCATGCTGAGGCGTGGCGGGGAGCTGCTCCGTACGCGGGCGATCCCAGTCCAGGACAAGGCTGTGGATGTTCTCCGGATCCACCCCGACGTCGCGGAGCACGCGCAGAGCCGTGGTCCGGCGCCCGGTGTCGACGGGGCCGGTCAGCACTATGACATTGTGCTGACCGGCCGGTCGCTTCAGCAGCCGAACCGCTTGCGTGACCTGCCGTCCCCCAGAAGCGGTTGCCCCCTCGGCGTGGACGTAGGCGCGCTCCACGAGGCGGGCCTCGTCCGCGTCGATTCCTACGGACCCCAGGTACTCCCAGCCGCGGACGTAGCGGTGGTGGTGCTCCTCATAGTCCCCGGCCACCTGCGTGACCACGGCGTTCTCGGAGGCTTCGGCCTCCTGCCGGATTTGATCCTCGGCGGGCTCGGCCACGGCGCTCATGACCGCCTCGGGTTGATGGTGATCTGGTCGCGGCCCACCTGCGTGATCCGGGACTTCCCCGTTGCCTTCGCCCGCTGGCTGACCGCTCCGACCTCCGGTGCGGCCTGCGGGTTCTCGGCCAGCCATTGCTTCAGGTACGCGAGCAGTTCCTGTCCGGCCTCAGGGTCCTCATCCGCCAGGTCTTGCAGGCGCACGGCCCATGCCGATGACAGGTCTCCAGCGCGAGCCTCCCGCTCTTCCTCCGGCAGGGCCAGGAGTGTCTCGCGGTCCCGGTCGAGCCGGCCGAGCTGACGGGCTGCGGTTCTGTCACCATCGCGCCCGAACCAGCGCCCGAACCAATCCCTGATCCCGCGCCATCCGTCCCCCGTCATGGCCACGACCAGCGCAGATGCCGCAGTGGTCCCCACCGTGGCCAGTTCCCCTGATACGTCCAAGATCATTCCCGTCTCTGCGTCCTTGCGGCAACGAGACCCATATGTTCCCTCTCGCCCCCTGACCCCCATGAGCACTCTCCGGAACCTGACGCATTCATAGCGCTACATGGCTGGAAAGCGGCAGCCGCCAGCGAGGTGCCGGCCTGGGCGCCCCGGCTCCCGCACATTCCGGGCGGCAAGAAATTCGTGGGAACTTGCCTTCAGCGCTCCAGCCGGTAGCAGCAACTCTTAGAAAGCCGCTGGTGAGAGGCCGTTGTCAGTGCCTGGCCCTATTCTTCGCTGTCACTACGACTCCTCCGGTAACTCGGAGGCCGAGCAAGCAACTTGAGGGTTTCCGTTTGGCCGTGAGCACGGCCCCTGCCTCAGCTGATCACCGGGGCAATGGGGGATGGATGTTTCCCGATCTGGTAGTGGAGGTGTCCGGGCCGCTGGCCTGCTTCACCCGGCCCGAGCTGAAGGTGGAGCGGGTGTCGTACCCGGTGATGACTCCGTCGGCCGCAGTGGGGGTGCTGGAGGCGATCTTCTGGAAGCCGGAGATGGTGTACGTCATCACGGCGATCGAGGTGCTGAAGCCGATCGAGTGGACGAAGATCCGGCGGAACGAGGTGAAGTCCGTGATCAGCGCAACAGCATGCTCCTGCGCGATGTGCACTACCGGATCCGCGCGCAGATTCTGCGTGCTCCGCACGCCGCGGACGTGCCCGAACAGAAGTACCGCGATCAGCTCCGCCGACGCGTCGACAAGGGCGCCTGCTTCTCCGAGCCCTATCTCGGCTGCCGGGAGTTCAGCGCCTTTTTCGGACCGCAGACGGACGCCCGGCCGATCGACCGCGACGAAGAACTCGGCGTCATGCTGCACTCCATCCTCCTCCCAGCCTCCGGCGGGGAGCGGTACCGCTGGTTCCACGCGCAGCTGCACCAGGGCGTGATGCCGGTGCCTGTCGCCCCGCTGGGCGCGGACAAGGAGCGGGGGATGCGGTTGAGTCGCTGTGGGCTGAAAGAATCAAGAACGACTTCTGGCCGGACATCCACATGACGCCCGCCCAGGGGGTTCAGGCCCACCTGGACCTGCAGGGAGGTGCTCCGGGCGGGGTGCTGCTGCCGATCCACTGGGGGACGTTCAACCTGGCGCCGCACGCGTGGGCGGAGCCGGGGGAGTGGACGAGGGACGCGGCCGGGGAGGCCGGGCAGGCGGTGGCGTTGCCGCGGCCGGGTGAGCCGTTCGAGCCGGCGGGGGAGCTGCCGGTGGAGCCGTGGTGGCGGGCGGTGTCGGGTCCGATCGCGCGTCCGTGGCGCCGTCCCCGGAGCGCTGAGGGTGTGGCGGAGACGAGCAAGGGTGTTCTCGACCTCGCCGGCGAGAGGTGAGGCCGGGGACGGGCCGGGGGAGACGGCCCGGATGCCGGAGCGTCTCCCGGCTGAAGAGCAGGTTCGTTTGCTGCGAGTCCTGGACGGAGCGCCCCCCGTGCGGAGCGCGAAGCCAGTACTCAGTGATTCAGGCCCGCGCCGTCCCGGGACGGCGCGTCCGGGACTGTCGTCCGAGTGCTCGGGACGAGGCACTCAGAATGCGATCACAGGACGCTGCTTCCAGGTGCCTGTGACGGTTTCCACGGCGTGCGCGAGCTGGAGCACACCGAAGTCGTCGCCGTACCGGCCGATGATCTGCAACCCCACCGGGAGGCCTTCGGAGGTGAAGGAGAAGGGGACGGAGGCCGCCGGGTTGCCGGTGAGCGAGATGCGCGAGCACACCCGGATCCACTCGCGGTAGTAGCTCTGAGGGACACCGGCGACCTCGCGCGGCCAGTGCTGGTCGACGGGGAAGGGCGGCAACTGGACCACAGGAGCGATGAGGAACTCGTGGTCGGCCATGAAGGCGTGCATACGGTCGTGGACGCCGGCGCGCAGCCGCTCGGCCCGGCCGAGGTCCTCCACGGTCAGCTCGCGGCCGTGCTCGATCTCCCAGCGGACGTTCTCACCGAGCATGCCGGGGCGGGCGCGGTAGTCGTCGGCGTGCATCTGCCAGTAGTAGGCGGCACGCATGATGCCGAAAGCCTCGTCGACTCCCGTCATGTCGGGTTCGGCCTCCTCGACCGAAGCGTCCAGCACGTCGGTGAGGAGGACGCGGGCCGGGGCCATGGCCGCGGTGATCCGCTCGTCGATGGGCAGGGCGTCGAGCGTGTCCGACCAGGCGATGCGGGTGCCGGTGAAGTCGCGGTCCAGCGGGGCGGAGAAGTCGGCCTCGGGCCAGTTCAGCAGGGCGCGGCCGTCGGGGCGGCCGATCACCTGCATCTGCAGGGCGACGTCACCGACGGTGCGGGCCATCGGTCCGTACAGGGCAAGGGTGAACACGGGTTGGGGGTTCGGCCACTCCGGCACTCTGCCGGGGGTCGGCCGCAGCCCGACCACGTTGTTCCACGCGGCGGGGTTGCGCAGCGATCCCGCCATGTCCGAACCGTCGCAGACGGGTGCCATGCCGCAGGCCAGCGCGACCGCGGCGCCACCGGAGGAACCTCCGCAGGTCAGGCCGGGGTCGTAGGCGTTGCCGGTCGCGCCGAAGACGGCGTTGTACGTCTGGGAGCCGGTGCCGTACTCGGGCACGTTGGTCTTGCCCATGGTGACCACACCGGCGTCGATCATCCGCTGGACCACCGACGTGTTGCTCCGCGGGACGTGCCGCGCGGTGATCGGCGAGCCGTAGGTGGTGCGGACACCTGCGGTGTCCGCCAGGTCCTTGTGCAGCGCGGGCAAGCCGTGCAGACGGCCCAGGGCGCGCCCCCTGGCGATGCTCTCGTCGGCTTGCCGGGCCATCGCTCCGGCCCGCTCGGGCACCAGAGTCACCACCGCGTTCACCTCGGGGTCGACCCGTTCGATCTGCTCCAGATGAGCATCGAGCACCTCCCGTGCCGACACCTGTCTGCCGACCATGAGGCCGACGAGTTCTCGGGCGGTCCGGAAGACGAGGTCGTGACGGTCCTCCATGGCTCTCGGCCCTTCGTCTGAGAAAGTCACGGGCAGGTGATCGACCGGACCACCGGGTGAACACCCGCGGACCCGGGTACGGCGGGGAGGTCTCACCAGGAGCGGCTGCCGTCCGGGCACGCGGCCGCCGCCCGGCCCCTCGGCACGACCGGCCGCCGGAGACGCAGAGGGCCCGGCGCGCATCGGGCACCGGGTTCCCCCGGCCCGCCGTGGTACGCGGAACGCACGAGGAAATCACCGGGGAGGGCCGGGCGTGAGCAGCAGGGGACGGAGGACCGAGGCGGGGACCACATACCGTGATGACCGGGAAACCGGTGGTCAGCCGATGCGTTCCCCGATCCTGCGGGCGAGATCCTCGGTGGCTGCCCGGCAGGCCCGGGAGTAGTGGCTGAACTGCGGGAAGCCGTGGGTGAGATCGGGGTGATGGACGTAGGTCAGGTCATTGCCCGCCTCGGCCAGCTTGCGCGCGTAGGCGTGGCCGACGTCGCGCAGCGGGTCGAAACCGTTGGTGACCAGGATCGCCGGGGGCAGGCCGGCGTGTGATGCCGCGTGCAGAGGACTGATACGGGGGTGGCGCATGTCGACGTCGTGCGGAAGGTAGTTCCAGGCGAACAGCAGCACACCCGCGGTCTCCAGGTACAGGCCGGTGCGGTTCTCGCTGCCGGAAGGGGTGTCGAACGGCAGCGCCGCCTCAGGGAACAGCGGGACCTGCAACGCCGGCTCCGGGCCCTGTTCGTCCCGCAGTTTCTGGGTGATCACGCAGGTCATGTTGCCGCCTGCGGAATCACCGCCCAGCGCGATCCTGTCCGAGTCCACGCCCTGTTCACGGGCGTGGTCGAACAGCCAGCGCACGACGAACTCGTTCTCGTCGGTGAGCACCGGGTACTTGAACTCCGGTGCCAGCCGGTAGTCCACCACGTAGGTCTTGATGCCGGCTGTCTCGGCGATGATCCGCATCGGCAACTCGAACTCGTCCGGTGTGCCGACGGTGAACCCGCCACCGTGCAGGTACACCAGTGCGCCGCAGGGCGTGCCGGCCGGCCGCGAGGGGGAGTGCACCCGTACCGGCAGCGAGCCGTGCGGGCCGTCGAGAACCAAGTGGTCCACCGCACCCACCGGCGGCAGCGGGACCTGAGCCAGAACGTGGTGGGAGCGCCGGGCGTCGGAGACCCGTTCGTCGGCTCCCAGTACCGGACCGGTCGGCAGCCACGCCGCCAACTCGGCGTCGAGCGTTCCACGTCCCACCTGCTCCGGGATGCTGTGGCGGTCATAGACGGGCATGGTCATCATTCCTTCCGTACCGGGGCCGCACAGCGTCCGTTCCGCTCCAGCAGCTCCTCGTGGGGCCCTGCTCGGCCGAGCGCACGGAGCCGAGGACGACGCTCCGGCCGGCGGACGGCGCGCCGCCGCCTCCGGCTCGGCGCCGGTGGCCTCCGGCTCGGCGAAGCGCGGGTTCTCGGCGACCGAGGCGGGAAGAGATACGTCTTCCGGGAGACGACGCCGACCGCCCGGGCGAGGGTGTTGATGCCGAGGACGCGGACGCCGGTCCCGCCGGGGGTGGCCCGGCCGCCGGTCACGTCGTACGGCCGCGGGACCGGGTGGCCGGGCGTGGACTCGCCGGCGCCGGCCGGGCCGCCGACGAGGAGCCCCTGGTCCCGTCGTCCGCATCAGCAGGCCGTCATTTCTTTCCGGGGTTACCTCTCGTGCCGCCCCGAAACGGGAAAGAGCTTCTCCGCACGGCTCGGTCCCTGGGGGAAGCCGACGACGGGCCGCGGCCGGCCGGGCGGCAACTCGCTCGTCAGGCCCCGGTCCCGCGCCGACCGGCACGTCGAGGTGGCCGAGAGCGGCATTCGGCACGACTGCGCGGCTGTGTCCCGCGGATGCGTCCGGGGATGCTTCGGCCTTCCGGCCCACCGCCCACCGTCGTGATCCTCGCCTCGCTGACGTCGGAGGACGGTGAATCGCCGGACCGCCCACGACGCGGGACCCTGTGGGTCTCCTGGACCGTTCGTGGCAGGTCTTCCCGAATCGGCCGGCGGTCGTCTACATTGCCCTGAACCTTAATCTAAACGGTTTAGGTTTTGCGTCAACACCCCTGATGGCGGCGGCCTCTGACGCGTGCGGCGGTCTCCGTCGCCTCTGCACCAAGACGACGAAATCCGCTGTCGACAACTTGTATACAGCTCGTCTACAGTCGGCATACCGGCTGCGGCCGGGCGCCTAGCTCGCTCTCCGACGACGTAGGAAAGGCAGGTGTGCACATGGCGGAGGACGTGCTGGAGCCCGTTGTCCCGGGCCCGGCTCCGGTGCTCGCAGGCCGGCAGCGCACCGCCGCCGACGTCGCCTACGACTGGATGCTGCGCAGGATCGTCGCGCTGCCGTCGGACGAGGACATGTTCCTGACCGAGACCCAGGTGGCCGAGGCGGCACAGGTGTCACGCACCCCGGTGCGCGAGGCACTCACCCGCCTGGAGGGGGACGGGATGGTGCGCCGGGTCCCGCGGCGCGGAGCACTCGTCCCGCCCATGAGCCGCGGTGACGTCGACGCCCTGTTCGAGGCGCGCGGTGTGATCGAGGCATGGGCCACCGCCAAGGCCGTCTCCGCCCGGGCGCCGCTGTCCGCCCGGCTGTCCGACGTCCTGGCCCGGCAGGCCGCGGTCCTGGACGACCCGGTCGCCTTCAACTCCCTCGACGTGGAGTTCCACACCGCGATCGTCTCCGCGGGCGGCAACCGCGTCTTCACCGACGTGTACCGCTCCCTGCGCCACCGGCAGATGCGCCTGGGCGTGCGGGCCGTACTGCGACACCGGGAACGCGGCCGGGACGTCCTGGCCGAGCACCGCGCGATCGCCGCGGCCCTCGCGCGCCGCGACGAACGGGCGGCGGTCCGGGCCGCCCGCGACCACCTGACCTCCACCGTGCGGGCGTTGCGCCACGACGACCTCCGCGCCCGCCCGACCACGCACTGAACCACCGCGTACCGAACCCCCGGAAGGAGTCGTCCGTGACGACGACCACCGACGCACTCACCCTCACCACACCCGAAGGCGTCCCCGTCCCGCTGGAGAACGCCACCGTGGTGGTGGCCGGGTACGCCGGCCGCGACCAGGCCGGAGTCAAGGCGCACATCGACGAGTTGGCGGCCATCGGTGTCGCGCCGCCGCCCGAGGTGCCGATGTTCTACCCCGTGCCGCTCGGCCTGCTGACCACCGCGCCCCAGGCCCCGGCGTCCCCGGACTCCTCCGGCGAGGTCGAGCCGCTGATCGTCCGCCGGAGTGGCCGTTTCTACCTGGGAGTGGCCTCCGACCACACCGACCGCGAGATCGAGAAGACCGACATCCTGACCTCGAAGCGGGCCTGTCCCAAGCCGGTCGGCGCGACCGTCGTCCCGTTCGACCCGGAGACCTTCGACTGGGACGGCTGCACGATCACCAGCACCGCCGACGGAACCCCGTACCAGGACGGCAGACTCGCCGAACTGCTCCACCCGTCCGACCTGTTCGCCCGCATGACCGAGCGCGGCCTGATCACGGACGAGGAGGACGTCGTGGTCATCGGCGGCACCGTGCCACTGCTGACCGGCCGGTTCCTGTTCGCCACCTCCTGGGTCGTCGAACTGACCACAGCCGAGGGCACCACCATCCGCCACGAGTACAAGACGAACTGAGGAGACCCCTGATGCGTACCGGAGCCGAGTACCTGTCCAGCCTCGACGACGGCCGCCAGGTCTACCTGGACGGTCAGGCCGTCGGCAACGTCGCCGAGCACCCCGCCTTCGCCGGCGTGGCCCGCACCGTGGCCACCATGTTCGACGTGGCGGCGAGCCCCGAGCGCGGCATGCGGACCACCCGCGCGGACGGCACGGTCGTCAACAAGGTCTTCACCGCCCCCCGCAGCCGCGAGGACCTCGCCGAACGCCGCCGGGCCATCGAGACCTGGGCCGAGGTCTCCCACGGCTGGATCGGGCGCAGCCCCGACCACGTGGGCACCTACATGGCCGCGTTCGGCGCGCACCCCGAGGTGTTCACCACCCAGACGCGCGACTTCTCGCAGAACGTGCGGGACTACGTCAGGCGCGTCCAGGACGAGAACCTGTACCTCGCCTACGCGATCATCCCGCCGCAGTACTCCCGGGCCACCACCGCCTCCGGGTGGGGCGAGGAGTTCATCCAGGTCGGCGTCGTCGAGGAGCGCGAGGACGGCATCGTCGTGCGCGGCTCGCAGATGCTGGCCACCGGCGCGGCCATCGCCGACGAGATCTTCGTCTCCTGCATCAAGCCGCTCGGCCCGGACGACGTCGACTTCGCCGTCAGCTTCGCCGTGCCGGCCGCCGCCGAGGGCCTCAGGCTCTACCACCGCCGCCCCTACGCCCCGCAGGCCTCCAGCGAGTTCGACTACCCGCTGACCACCCGCTTCGACGAGCCCGACGCCCTGGTCGTCTTCGACGACGTCCTCGTCCCCTGGGAGCGCGTCTTCGCCTGCCGCGACACCGACACCGTGCGCCGGCAGTTCTTCGACACGGGCGCCCACGCCCTGGGCAACTGGCAGGCCCAGATCCGCTTCACCGCCAAGCTGAAGTTCATCGCCTCCGTCGCCCGGCGCGTCACCCAGGTCAACGGCACCGACCGCATCCCCAGCGTGCGCGAGAAGCTCGGCGAGATCGCCTCCCTGGTCTCCCTGGTCGAGTCCGCCGTCCTGGCCGCCGAGTACACCGCCGAGCCCGACGAGTCCGGTCTGATGATCCCGGGCGCCCGCGCCCTGTACGGCTCCATGGGCCTGCAGTCCGAGATGTACCCGCGCGTCATCGCGATCCTGCGCGACCTGGTCGGCGGCGGCGTCCTGCAGCTGCCCGCCACCGTGCGCGACCTGGAGAGCGACCTGACCCGCGGCGACCTCACCCGCTACGTCAAGTCCCCGGGCGTCGGGACCACCGAGCGCGTCAAGCTCTTCAAGCTCGCCTGGGACATCATCGGCACCGAGTTCGGCGGCCGCCACCAGCAGTACGAGATGTTCTACGCCGGCGCCCCGTTCCTGGTGAAGGGCGTGTACGCCTTCAACAACTTCGGATACGAGTCCCTGCTGCCGGAGCTGGACGCCTTCCTCGCCTCCGTCCCCGGCCCGGACGCCGCCACCACCCCCGCCCCCACCGACACCCAGGAGGTCTCCGCATGAAGCCCGAGATCGAGTTCACCGGCATCGAGGACGTCACCTACGTCCCGGCCCCCGGCAACGTCCCCGGACTGACCATGGCCATCCTGGCCGAGGACCCCGAGCACGACGTCGTCACCCGCATCCTCAAGTTCGAACCGGGCACCGACACCTCCGCCAACGGCGTCCAGGTGCACGACTCCTGGGAGGAGGTGTTCATCTTCGAGGGCTCCTTCACCGACCTGGAGCTCGGCCGGACGTTCACCGCCCCCTGCTACGCCGTACGCCCGCCCGGCATGAAGCACGGACCCTGGAGGTCCGAGACCGGCGCCCGCATGTTCGAGGTGCGCTACCGGCGCAAGGAGGACGCGTGACCGCGTCGACCCAGCGCCTGCGGGTCCCCGACAAACTGGCGATGCGCCGCACCATGGGACACTTCGTCACCGGCGTCGCCGTCGTCACCACCCTGGAGGGCGACACCCCGCAGGGCATGACCGTCAACTCCCTGACGTCCATCAGCCTGGAACCGCCGATCCTCATGGTCTCCCTGAACCACGGATCCCGGACCGGCGACGCCATCGAGTCCTGCGGCACCTTCGGCGTCTCGATCCTGTCCGCCCGCCAGGAGCAGGTGGCCCGGGTCTTCTCACGACCCGGCCAGGACCACTTCGCCGGCGGTGACTTCGACGTGACCGACAACGGGATCCACCTGATCAAGGACTCCCTGGCCCAGGCGGAATGCACCGTCCACCAGGCGATCACGGTCGGTGACCACCGGGTCATCTTCGGAGAGGTCACCGGCGCCTGGGACCGTCAGGGAGCCGCCCTGGCCTTCGACGCCGGACATTTCGGAGAGTTCTTCGGCTTCGGGCACGACCCGATGCCCTGGACCTTCTGACCGCGCCCCGGCGGGGCTGCCGTACTCCCCGGACGGCAGCCCCGTCAACCGGACGTTCACGGAGTGCATACGATGCGCACATGAACCAGGCGGACACTGAGGAAACCCGGGCCGGGCAGGCTCTCTCCACACGGGACAAGGTGCTCGCGTACCTGCGCGAGCACGTGCTGACGGACCCCGATGTCCAGGACACCTTTCTCAGTGAGCAGGCCATCGCCGACTCCGTCGGTGTCTCGCGGACCCCCGTCCGCGAGGCTCTGGTCGTCCTCGCCTCCGAGGAGCTGGTGCGGCTCATGCCCAAGCGGGGCGTGTTCGTCCCCGCCATGACCTCACGCGAACTGACCGAGTTGTTCGAGATCCGGGGGGTGCTCGAGAAGCACGCCGCACAGAAGATCACGTCCCTCCCCGGAGCCGACCTCACCGAGCTCCGCCGGCACCTGGCCCACCAGCAGCGACTCGTCGACGCGACCCCGCACACCCCGCAGGAGGCCCGGGAGTTCATCGCCGCCGACCGGGAGTTCCACCAGGCGCTGGTGGCTCTCGCCGGCAACCGTCTGGCCACCCGCACCTACCGGAGCCTGCGCGACCGCCAGACGCGCGCCGGGCTCATGGCCGTCCAGGAGCGTGACTCCCGCTGGCAGGAGGTCTGCGCCGAGCACGCCCTGATCGTGCAGGCCCTCGAAGAGGGGGACGCCGAGGCCGCGGCGACCGCCATCGACCGGCACCTGAACTCCACCCTGGTCATCCTTCGCGCCCAGTAGAGCGCCCCGCGGCCGGGCGCACACGGGCGGGCGTCGGACCGACCAGACCACCATCCTTCGCCGTCCACCGCCGTCCATCGTCACAGGAGGACCCGTGCGTATCGCCCTGGCACAGATGCTCAGCACCACCGACCCGCAGGAGAACCTGCGGACCGTCACCGACCTGACCGCCCGGGCCGCCGCCCGGGGAGCCGGTGTCGTCGTCTTCCCCGAGGCCGCCATGTGCGCCTTCTCCGGCCCGGTCGCCGACGCGGCCGAGCCGCTGGACGGGCCCTGGGCCCGACAGGTCGAGTCCCTCGCGGCCGTCCACGAGGTGACGATCGTGGCCGGGATGTTCACACCGGCCCCTGACGGGCGCACCCGCAACACCCTCCTGGTCACCGACGGAGCCACCACCGACGGCTACGACAAGATCCACCTGTACGACGCGTTCGGCTACCGCGAGTCCGACACCGTACAGGCCGGCACCGATCTGCTCCTGCGCGACATCGGGGGAGTACGGTTCGGGTTCGCCACCTGCTACGACGTGCGCTTCCCCGAGCAGTTCGTCGCGCTCGCCGAGGCCGGCGCGCAGGTCGTGGTCGTCTCCGCGTCCTGGGGCGACGGACCGGGCAAGACCGAGGCCTGGCGGCTTCTGACGACCGCGCGTGCGCTGGACTCCACCTGCTTCGTCGCCGCCTGCGGGCAGGCCGACCCCGCAAGCGTCGGCAGTCCCTCGGGGCCCGGCCCCCTCGGCGTGGGGCACAGCCGCCTGGTCGCCCCCGACGGTTCCCTCGTCGGCGCACTCGACCGGGAGCCCGGACTGCTGGTCGAGGACCTGGACCTCTCCGCCCTCGAGCCGGCCAGGCAGGCCCTTCCGGTCCTGGCCAACCGCGTGCGGCTCACGGTTCCCGCCCCGGCCTGACCCGGCGCCGAGCGGGGAGGGCGACGGAGTCCCAGGCACCGCTGCGGGGCAGGTGCCACTCCTTGTGACCTGCCGCACACCCTGTCACAGCGGCCGGAGCCGCGGCGTCTTGTGGCCGAGCACCGTGAGACGGAGGAGGCACCATGACAGGGAACGTGCAGGTGGTCGTGGTCGGTGGCGGATACGCGGGTGTCATGGCCGCGAACCGGCTGACACAGCGCGACGACGTGACCGTGACGCTGATCAACCCGCGGGAGGAACTCGTCCACCGGGTCCGCCTGCACCAGCTGGTGGGCGGGTCCCACGACGCGGTCATCGCCTACCGGGACGTCCTGGCCGACGGCGTCCGGCTGGTGGCCGACACCGTGACCCGGATCGACGCGGCCGGGCGCGGCGTCGCGCTGGCGGCCGGCGGCACGCTCGGCTACGACTACCTGATCTACGCGGTGGGCAGCGGCAGCGCCGAGCCGACCGTTCCGGGAGCGGCGGAGTTCGCCTGCTCGCTCTCGACGCTGGAGGAGGCCCGGCGGCTGCGTGCGGCCCTCGACGACACGCCCGCGACGGCCCGCGTGACGGTGGTCGGCGCCGGCCCCACCGGCATCGAGACCGCCGCCGAGCTGGCGGAACAGGGGCGCGCCGTGACCCTGGTCTGCGGCGGCGTCCTCGGCCCGTACCTGCACACCCGGGGCCGGCGCTCGGTCGCGAAGCGGCTGGCCGGGCTCGGCGTCACGGTCGTCGACGGCTCCGGCACGAAGGTGACGGGCGTGCGGCGTGACGCCGTGCTGCTCGCGGACGGCCGTGAGCTGCCGGGTGAGGTCACCGTCTGGACGGCGGGTTTCGGCGTGCCGGACCTGGCCGCCCGCAGTGGGCTGAGCACCGACGCCGTGGGCCGTCTGCTGACGGACGAGACGCTGACGAGCGTGGACGACGAGCGCATCCTCGCGGCCGGTGACTCGGCGGCGCCGTCGGACCTGCCGCTGCGGATGAGCTGCCTGAACGCGATGCCGCTGGGGGCGCGGGCCGCCGACACGGTGCTCAGCCGACTCGCGGGCGAGCGGCCGGACGGCATCCATCAGGGCTTCTACGCCCAGTGCATCGGCCTGGGCCGGGACGCGGGCGTCTACCAGTTCGCCAACAGGTCCGACGTGGCGGTGGGGTTCCACATCGGCGGCGGTCTGGGCGCCAGGATCAAGGAACTGGTCTGCAAGGGCATCCCCGGGCATCTGGCCGAGGAGGCCCACGAGCCGGGCTCGTACCGGCTGCACCGCATGCCGGGAGGCGTCGCCAGGCGCCGGAAACTGCTGCACGCCCGCGGCGCCGGGGCACCGGCCGCCGACGACCGCGCGGTCTGACCGCCTCCCGGAGCGGCCGGGGCGGGGCCGGGCGGGGCGGGCAGGCTCGATGCGGGCGTCGGGGGAACGTGCCTCGGCGCCCGGTCCGGTGATCCGTTCGCCGGCGATGACCATCGCCCCGTGTCAGGCAGGTGAGCGGGGGACGGGCGGGGTCCGTGCTGTGACCCGTGGCCGTCATGCCCGCCTCGACGGTGCCGGCCTAGCCGGTCCGGCGGTTGCGGAACTCCGTGCCGGGGGAGCACGAAGTCCGACAGCATGCGCGCGACGTCCCGCTGCCGGCGCTCGCGGACGGCGGCGCAGAAGCCGACACGAGGAGCACGAAGAGAACATGACCAGGAATCAGCCGACCGTCACCGCGTTCTCCGTCTGTCCCGTGGCGGGCCGCGACTGCATGGAACTGAACCTCTCCGGCGCCCACGGCCCCTACTTCACCCGCAACGTCGTCGTCCTGACGGACTCCGAGGGACGCACCGGCCTCGGCGAGGTACCGGGCGGAGAGAAGATCACCCAGACCCTGCGGGACGCCGAGTCCCTCGTGGTCGGCGCCGAGGTCGGCGACTACAAGCGCGTGCTGCGTGAGATCGCGGACCGCTTCGCCGGCCGCGACTCCGGCGGACGCGGCGCCCAGACCTTCGACCTGCGCACCACCGTCCACGCCGTCACCGCCGTCGAGTCCGCCCTCCTCGACCTGCTGGGACAGCACCTCGACGTGCCGGTCGCGGCCCTCCTCGGGGACGGACAGCAGCGGGACTCCGTGCGGGTGCTCGGCTATCTCTTCTACGTCGGCGATCCCGACCGCACCGACCTGGAGTACGTCCGCGGCCACGACGCCGGCGTCGACTGGTACCGCATCCGGCACGAGGAGGCCCTCACCCCCGAGGCGATCGTCCGGCAGGCCGAAGCCACTTTCGACCTCTACGGATTCCGCGACTTCAAGCTCAAGGGCGGCGTCCTCGAAGGCGCCGAGGAGGTCAGGGCCGTACGCGCGCTCAAGGAACGATTCCCCGGGGCCCGGATCACCCTCGACCCCAACGGCGCCTGGTCGCTGCGCGAGGCCATCGAACTCTGCGCGCCGCTGGTCGGCACGCTCGCCTACGCCGAGGATCCCTGCGGGGCGGAGGACGGCTACTCCGGGCGTGAGGTGCTCGCCGAGTTCCGCCGCGCGACCGGCCTGCCCACCGCGACCAACATGATCGCGACCGACTGGCGGCAGCTGACCCACGCCCTCGCCCTGCAGTCGGTCTCCATTCCGCTGGCCGACCCCCACTTCTGGACCATGCAGGGTTCCGTCCGCGTGGCGCAGCTGTGCAACGCGATGGGGCTGACCTGGGGCTGCCACTCCAACAACCACTTCGACATCTCCCTCGCGATGGTCACGCACTGCGGGGCCGCGGCTCCCGGCGCGTACAACGCGCTCGACACGCACTGGATATGGCAGGAGGGCCTGGAGCGCCTCACCACCGCCCCGCTCCGCATCGTCGACGGCGAGATCGCCGTCCCGGACGCCCCCGGGCTGGGCGTGCAGCTCGACATGGACCGGCTGCTCGCGGCCCACGAGCTCTACCGGACGAAGGCCCTCGGGGCCCGGGACGACGCCGTCGCCATGCAGTACCTGGTTCCCGGCTGGGAGTTCGACGCCAAGCGCCCCTGCCTCGTGCGGTAGGCACCGGCCGGCGCGGGGCACGGCGGGTGGTCGGCGGGGTCCCCGCCGCTCACGGCCCGTCGAAGTCCGCGATGGTCTCCTCCGCCGGGCGGCCGAGACCGTCGAGGCCTTCCTGCGCCAGGCTGAACAGCCCCGGGTGGTTGCGGGCCCCGGGCAGGGAGAGGGCGGTCCGGAACTCCTGCCGTGCCTCGGCGTGACGGCCCGCCGCCGCGTAGGTGCCGCCGAGCCGGATACGGACCTTCATCTCCAGCCCCGTGTTCGTGTGCGGGGTGAGTGTGGCCAGGGCCTGGTGGTGGGTGTCGACCGCGGAGTGCATCCTTCCCCGGATGTGCTCCACGGTCGCCAGCCGCGACAGGCTCCCCGCGTGCAGCGGCAGGTCGTCGGCCTCACGCGCCAGTTCGGCCGCCCGCCGCAGCAGCTCCTCGGCCCGCGCGTGGTGGCCGACGGCCAGGTGGGTGTCGGCGGTGAAGCACAGGACGTTGCTGATCACCCTGGGCCGTCCGCCCTTCTCGGCGAGGGCGAGGGCGGTCGCGTCGTGCTCGAACGCCTCCTCGTGCCGCCCCTGACGGGAGCGGATCGCGCCGAGGCTGCAGAGCGCCATCCCGGTCAGCCAGTCGTCGCCGAGCCGGGCCGTCAGCTCCACCGCCTCGCCGAGGTGGGCGACCGCGGCCCCGGTCTCGCCCAGCCCCCACTCGGCGACGCCCAGCCCGGTGGTCGCCCGGGCCCGTTCCCGCAGATCGTCCCGGCCGTGGAGGTGGCGCAACGCCTCGGTGAACCAGGTGTGCGCCCGCCGGTGCCGCCCCTGGTAGACGTCGGTCATTCCCAGGGAGTTGCGCAGCGAGGCGGGCATCCGCGGATCGGTGGCCCGCTCCGCGCAGGGCAGCGCGAGGCTCAGCACGGTACGGCAGTCGTGGTACTGCCCCTGGCGGACCAGATGGCCGACCAGGGCGTCGGCGATCCGGCAGGCGTCGTCGAACTCCTCGGCGGCGATCGCGCAGGCCACCACGTCGGCCAGTTCCCCGCCCGCCGCGTTCAGCCACGCCGCGGCGTCCCGCCGGCCGCGGAAGGCGGCGCGGGCGGTGCCGGAGCCGGCCGGGGAGTCATCGGTCTCCTCCTCCCCGGCGACGAGACCCGCGGCCGTGTAGAGGCCCAGCACGGCGCGGAGGTCCGCAGCGGCCTGCTCGGGCGCTTCACCGGCGAGACGCCGCGCGTGGGCCCGTACGAGATCGTGCAGCCGGTAGCGGCCGGGGTGGGGCTGCTGCAACAGGCTCGCGTCGACCAGGTCCTCGAGGAGGTCCTCGGCGTCCTCGCGGGAACCGCCCAGCGCGGCGGCGAGGGAGAGCTCGTCGAACTCGGAGGTCGGTACGCGGCCCAGCGCGCGGAAACCGCGCCGCAGTCCGGGCGCGAGCTGGTCGTACGACATCCGGAAGGCGGCCTCCACGCTGCGGTCCCCGGCGCGCAGCTCGCCGAGACTGCGCGCGTCGTCCGACAGCCGGCCGGCCAGCAGGGCGAGGGTCCAGGACGGGCGGTGCTGGAGCCGGGAACTCGCGATGCGCAGGGCGAGGGGCAGGCCGCCGCACCGCCGGGCGAGTGCGAGAGCCGCCTCGGGTTCGCGGTCCGCCCGCCGCTCCCCGAGGAGTTCGCGGAGCAGACCGACCGCATCGTCCGTGTCCAGCGGCTCCACGGTGATCCGCAGGTCGGCGTCGAGGCCGAGCAGCCGCTGCCGGCCGGTCACCAGGACCCGGCTCCCCGGCCCGGCGGGCAGGAGCGGACGCACCTGCTCGGCGCTGCGGGCGTCGTCGACGACGAGCAGGAGCCGCAGCGCGCTCGTGGCCGCGCGCCAGGCGGTGACCAGGTCCTCCAGATCTTCCACGTCCTCCAGGCCGTCGGGGGACTCACCGCTCCCGGCGTGGACCGCGCGCAGCAGCCGGCGCAGTGCCCGTTGCGGGCCGTCCGTCCCCTGGGAGGCGCCGTGCGCGTGGAGGTCCACGAACAGGCACCCGTCGGGGTAGGCGTCGCGAAGCGTCCAGGCGGCGCGCACCACCAGGGCGGTCTTGCCGACCCCCGCCGTGCCGTCGACCGCGGCCACGGACACGGCCTTCGGGGACGTGGGGGCGGTGAGCAGGGCGAGTTCCCTCTCGCGGCCGACCAGGCAGGCGGTGTCGCCGGGAAGGTCGTTCCGCCGGGGGAGGGTGCCACCGGGACGTCCGGAACCGGGGGACGGGCGAGGCGTGGAGGACGGGCGAGGTGTGGAGGGAGGTTCCCCGGGCCGCTTTCCCGAAGGCGCGGGGACGGCGCCCGTCCTCGGGACCGCCGCCCGGCCCAGCAGCAGCCGGTCGTCCCGGCGCAGTACGGCCTGGTGCACGCGGCGCAGTTCCTCGCCGGGCTCCACACCCAGTTCGTCGAGGAGCCGGCGCCGCGTCTCCCGGTGGACGGCCAGTGCCTCGGCCTGCCGGCCGCAGCCGTACAGCGCACGCATCCGCAGCGCGGCGAGCGGCTCGTCGTGCGGCTGGGCCAGGGGCGCGGCCAGGAGCTCGTCGAGCGCCTCGAGCGCGTCCGGGCAGCGGCCGAGCGACAGCAGGCACTCCACCCGGTCCTGATACAGCGTGCGCCGCTGCCGGGCGAGGCGTTGCCGCTCGCTGTCGGCGAGGGGCCCCGGCAGTCCGTGCAGCGGTTCGCCGCGGAACAGCTCCAGGGCCCGGCCGCCGTGCCGCAGCGCGGCATCGAGGTCGCCGGAGGCCTTCGCGCTCCGGCCGAGGGAGGACTCCTCGGCGAGTTCCGCGAGGTCGGTCCGCGCCCCGCCGGGCACGAACCGGTAACCGCCGCGCTCACCGCGGATCACCGAGCGGTCCGGTCCGACGGCCGCCGTGTCGAGCGTCCTGCGCAGCGCGTAGACGTAGCTCGGCAGGACCTGGTGTCCCGTGCCCGGAGGATCGGCCCCCCACACGTCGTCGAGGAGTTGGTGGTGTGTCACGACGGCGGGCGTGCGGAGGACCAGGGCGGCGAGAACCGCCTGCCGCCGTACCGGGCCGAGCGCGAGCGGCGCGTCGCCGCGACGGGCCCGGACCGGTCCCAGCAGGTCGATCCGCAACTCCCCGCCCGCACCGGCGGCCGCCCCGCCCGCACCGGCGGCCGCCCCGCCCGCACCGGCGGCCGCCCCGGCCGGTCCCTGCGCCCGCACGCCCACAGCCAAGCTCCCGTGTTCCCCGTGTTCCCGGTGTCTCTCGTGCGCTCCGCGCCTGCTCAGTGTCCGGCCACTCCTCCCGATCCGTGGTTCATCAGGATTTCAGCGGCCTTGCAGCGCATCACGGCACAGTCTGACCGGTTGCGCCGGCCGCCACCGCCGATCCGGGGGAGAGGGACCGGCCTGCCCGTGTGATCACCACCACGCGGGCCCGGAGCAGTTGCCCGCAGAACACCGAGAGAAGGACATTCCGTCATGCCGGACACCGGACGCGCACACGGCGCAGGACCGCACCCGCGGCAGTGGCCGGTCCCGGGCAACCCGTACGCCCCGGCGGGTCCGCCGCCGTCGGACCCGCCGGGCCGCCGCGGGCGCTTCGGCAGGGGACCGGCCATCGCCACGGCTCTCGTCCTCCTGCTCGTCGTGGCCTGCGCGGGGCTGTACGCCGTCACCGGTGACCGGACGGGAGGACCGTCCCGCCCGGTGGCGGAGCCGGCACCGCACCCCTCGGTGACGCCCTCCGCCGGCCGTACTCCTCCCTCCCGCACGCCCGGACACGGCCGGATACCGACGTCGGAGGAGATCAACGCGGGCCGCAGGCCGGGGGACGCGACGGCGTGGATCGCCGACGGCCCGGACGACCTGCCCCGGCGCACCGTCGCGCTCCACGATCTGTGGGTGGTCGGCGACACCGTCGTCCAGGCCGCGTACAAGAGGGTCACCGCCCGCCGCCTCTCGGACGGTGCCGTGGTGTGGAGCGTGCCGTTGCCCGCCCCGGTCTGCGAGACACCGGCCGATCCGACCCCCGACGGCAAGGTCGTCCTGGTGTACAGGAGCGGCCAGGCCGTGCGCGGGAGCCGGTGCAACCAGCTCCAGATGATCGACCTGCGGACCGGGAGGGCCGGCTGGCACAAGAAGCTCACCGAGACCGGGAACGGGGACGACACGATGATCGTGAACACCGCCATCAGCGGTGACGTCCTCGCCGTCGTCCAGAGCATGAAGGCCGCCGCGTACCGGGTCGGCGACGGCACCAGGCTCTACGGCATCCCCATGGAGAATCCCGGCGAGTGCCACCCCGACGAGGTGGCGGGCGGTCCCCGGCTGCTGGTGGGCTACGACTGCTCGATTAGCGTCGACCGCAGCAGGAACTTCAGCCAGGTCAGCGAGCTCGACCCGCGCACCGGCAAGGTCCTCTGGCGCTACCGGACCGACCGGGGCTGGAAGATCGGCAAGGCGCTCTCCGTCGACCCCGTGGTCCTCACCACCTTCCACGCCGAGGAAAGCACCGACAACTGGCGGGTGGTCGCCCTGGGGCCCGGCGGAAAGCTCCGCGCCACCGTCGACCCCAGGCAGAAGGGCTTCACGTACTGCGCCGGTGCCGGGGAGGCGGACGAGAACATGCAGAACTGCAAGGGGACCCTCGTCGACGCGCAGGCCGTCTACCTCGGAGGGACCGGCCGGGTCGGCGCCTACGACCTCGGCACCGGGAGGTTCCTGTGGGGGGTGAGGTCCGAGAGCGGCAGCACCCTCCACCCCCTGCGCGCGGAGGGCGGCGCCCGGGCGCTCGTCTACGAGGCGGCCTCGGGGAGCCGGCCGGGCGGGATCATCCGGCTCGGACCGGGGGGCGTGGACACGAAGCAGCAGGTGCTGCGGCATCCCACGTCGGCCCGCGCCGTGGAAGCCGGGATGCTCGCCGGGCACCTCGCCCACGCGGACGGCCGGATCGTCATCACGCCGGCCGTCGTGAACGGCGACGACGCGCGGCCGGAGGCGCGCATGCTGTCCTTCGCCCCCGGCCCCTCCTGAGCCGGCCCCGAGCGGCCGGAGCGGAGCGACGGCCGACGGGCCACCCCGGCGTTCGCGCCGCCGCCGTTCCCCGTGGTGACGGGACCTGACCGGGGGCCGGCGCCGCCCGCCGTGCCGCCGCTGCGCGGTGCCGGACGGGGTGCTCGGCTACAGCAGGACGAGCAGCTTGGTCCCGGGGATCAGTTTCCGGTTGACCGAGGTCGACTGGACGAACACGGTGTAGGCCGCGTTGCTCCCGGGGGCCACCGTGACCTCCGTCGCCGGCAGGCCCAGGAGCTGACGGGCGGCGGGGCCGGTGAAGACCTTCCCGGTCAGCCGGCCGGTGGCGGGGTCCTTCTCCGCCACGGCGATCTTCTTCCTGGCCTGGATCTTCTCGCGCTTGGAGAGCTCGTAGAAGGCGCAGCCGGTCGTGTACGGGTGCCCGGCGCTGGTGACGAAATCACGGATCGCCGTCTGCTGGTCCACGGGGATCAGCACGTACTTGCCGGCGTCGAGGGCCTGGAGGCTGGACTTCACGTCGGCCGTGCTGAGGTCCTGGCCCATCGCGAAGAGGTTCCTGGTCCCGCGCACGCCCTGCTCGCGGTCGCGCAGGAACCTCGTGGCGGCCGACTTGACCGTGCCGATCGCCTCTTCGACGCCCTGGGCCGAGTCGGCGTCCCAGATCGAGATGTTGCCCGTCGGGAAGCCGTACTGCTGGGCGGTGCGCTTGGCCAGGGAGTTGGGCACCATGATGGCCGACGTCCAGTGGTCCGGCAGGTTGTTCAGCTTGTCCGCGATCCTGCTCCGCCACGCGTCCAGGACGGCGCGGCCGTCGGGAAGGTGGTCGTGGCGCGAGCCCGTCTCGTCCGCGCCGGAGGCGTTCTCCTCGCCGTCGGTGACGACGACCTGGAGGAAGCTGTGCTCGCCGTACTCCTCCCATATGTGGCCGAGATCGTCGAGCGCCTTCACCGAGGCCTGGATCAGCGCGGTCGCGCCGTTCTCCACGGTGTACAGGCCCCGCATCGACGGCAGGTGCTTCACGTCCATGTCCCACACCAGGTTCTCGACCAGGTGGTCGAAGGCGTAGAGGCTGATCCGGGTCTCGTGGCCGAGCCTGTCGGACTCCTCCTTCAGCCCCTTCACGAACTCGTCCACCACACGGATGAGCTGTTCGGAATGCCCCCTCATCGAACCGGACTTGTCGATGACGAGAGCGACATGGTTCACGAAGTGCTTCTTGAGCCGGTCCTTCACGGTTGCGCTCATCGCGTCAATCCCCTTCCCCGTCGATTCCCCCCGAGAGGACCTTGGCGATGCCCTGCGCAGGCGCGGCTTTCCGCGCTCGCGCAGCCCTGCACGGGCTCCGGTCCGTTCGGATGATGGCTTCACTGTAGGGGGAGGCACTGACAACGCCCCGGCCGGACGGCCGCGACCGCCTTCCGGCAGGACGCCGACGGGGCTGGACGCCGGCGGTGAGGGATTCTGACCGTCTCCGACCGGTCCACCGCTCTTCCGGAGCGAATGCTTCACCGGCTTATCGGTCTGTCGTACGAAGCCTCATACCAGAGCGGGATGTTGGCCGGGAGAGTTCGTCAACTGCCCACCGCACGTGAGGCGCAGGCGACTACCGTCGGTGTCCGTCGGGTGACGCAGGGCCGGATCCGCCGGTCCGCCCGGCCGGTACCGCGATGACGCCTGCCCGCCTGGCGTCGCGTGCCCGCGTGGCGTCCGCCGCCACGCGTGAGCACCCGGGCCCGACGGACCAACGGACAGTGCGAGGACCTTGATGTCTCACCTCCGCGCCCCGGCCGCGCGAGCAGACCGCCGCGAGGGCGGGCGGCACGGCCGGCCGGCCTCACGGACCGCCCCCGCCCTGCCCGAGACGCACATACGGCCCCAGCTCCTGCGTCTGGCCGTGCTGCCGCCCGTGGCGGTCGCCCTCGGCGCCTGCGCGGTCGTGCTGTTCACCGTCCGCTCCACCGGCGCCCGGCCCGGCCCCGCCCTGTGGGGCGTGCTCGCCGGAGCGGCCTCGGTGGCCCTGGCGGCCGTCGTCATCGCCGCCGTCGCCGCCGGCCGCGCCGCCCGGTCCGTGCACGACCGCGTCGCAACCCTGCGCCGCAGCACCACGCGGGGCGAGAAGGAACTGCGCGCCGTGCTCGAGGCGTTGCGCCGCGGTGAGACCCCGGCCCGGCGCACGCCGCACGGCCCGCCACCGGACGACGCCGACGAGTTCGACCTGCTCGCCGCCGACCTGTCCCGCGCCCACGACGGCGCCGTCACCGCCGTCGTCCGGGCCGCTCAGCTCTCCGGCCGGGCGGGCAGCGAACAGAAACTGGAGGTCTTCGTCAACCTCGCCCGGCGCCTGCAGTCCCTGGTGCACCGGGAGATCTCCATCCTCGACGAGCTGGAGAGGGAGATCGAGGACCCCGATCTCCTCAAGGGCCTCTTCCACATCGACCACCTCGCCACCCGCATCCGCCGCCACGCCGAGAACCTCGCCGTGCTCGGCGGCGCCGTCTCCCGCCGGCAGTGGAGCGACCCCGTCGACATGACCGAGGTGCTCCGCTCGGCCGTCGCCGAGGTCGAGCAGTACTCGCGGGTCCGGCTGGTCCCCCCGGTCGAGGCCACCCTGCGCGGTCACGCCGTCGCCGACGTCATCCACCTGCTGGCCGAACTCGTCGAGAACGCCACCGTGTTCTCCGCCCCGCAGACCGATGTGCTGATGCGGGCCGGACCGGTCACCGCGGGCCTCGCCGTGGAGGTCGAGGACCGCGGGCTCGGCATGCCCGTCGCCGAGCAGGACCGGATGAACGCCCTGCTCGCCGACCCCGACCAGGTCAACGTCGCCCGCCTGCTGGCGGACGGCCGCATCGGGCTGTACGTCGTCTCCCAGCTCGCCAAGCGGCACGGCATCACCGTCCGTCTGCAGAGCAACATCTACGGCGGTGTCCAGGCCGTACTCGTCCTTCCGCGGGACCTGTTGGGGACCGCGCCGGCTCTCCCCGAGGTGTCCGGGGACCGGGCACCTCAGAACACCGGGGCCGTACCGGCGCCTGTGCCGCCCGTACGGGAAGCCACGCCCGTGCCCTCCCGGCGGGAGCCGTCGGGTGTGCCGCCCCGGCGGGAGCCGTCGGCTCCGGAGACCCCGGGAACTCCCGGCGCTCCGGGGTTCCCCCTCACCGTCGCACCCACTCCTGTCCCCGGGCCGCCGGACCCCGACGCCGGGGCGCCCGGCCTCTGGGTGCCGGCCCCCGGCCCGCAGACGCCCGCCGGGGCGGAGGGCGCGGGGCCCGTGCCGCTGCCCGTGCGGAGTTCCCGTGCGGACCGGCCCAACCCGGCCGCCGCGACTCCCGGCGTCCGGCCCGCCGACCGGGCGGCCCTCGCCGAGCACGCGGACGCCCCGCCCGTCCCCCGGCACGGCGCCGTACGCGGCACCACGGGCAAGCCCCGGCTGCCCCGCCGCCGCGCCCAGGAGCACATCGTCCCCCAGCTGCGCGGCGGTCCCGCGCCGCGCCAGGAGGCCGACCCGGACCGGCTCGTCGTCCACGACCCCGGCCTGATGGCGGCCTTCCGGCGCGGCGTCGGCCTCGCCGAGGCCCAGCAGCAGCTGGAGCGGACCGCGGACGAACCGGCGTACGGGGAACCGCTCCACCCCGCGCCCCAGCCGCCGGACCCGGCGCGCACGGATCCCCTCCGCGACGTCTCCGCCGAAGCGCACCCCCTGCCCGCGCCCCTTCCCCGCCGCACGGCCCCGCGCGGCGGAGGCGCACCGCAGGGCGACCGGCCCCTGACCGGTCCCTGACACGCCCCCTGCCCACCCCGCCCCCACACCCACCCCCAAGGAGTCGATCCACCATGGCGAGCGACGCGCCGACCGGCCACGTGTCCGACCTCGACTGGCTGATGAGCGGTCTCGTGCAGCGCGTACCGCACACGACCAGCGCGGTGCTCCTGTCCGCGGACGGACTGGTGAAGTCCGTCCACGGCCTCGACCCGGACAGCGCCGACCACATGGCGGCCCTGGCCTCCGGCCTGTACTCCCTCGGCCGCAGCGCCGGCGTCCGCTTCGGCGACGGTGGTGACGTACGGCAGGTCGTCGTCGAACTCGACTCGACCCTGCTCTTCGTCACCACCGCGGGCTCGGGCACCTGCCTCGCGGTACTGGCCGGCCGCGAGGCCGACGCCGCCGTGCTCGGCTACGAGATGGCGATGCTGGTCAAGAGCGTCCGCCCCTATCTGGTCACCGCGCCCCGGCAGCACGCCGTCGAACCCCCGACGATGAGGCGTTGAGGGGGACCGTGGCCGGCGACGGCCCCTGGCTCGACGAGGCCGCCGGACGGCTGGTGCGCCCTTTCACCGTCAGCAACGGCCGCACCCGGCCGACCGTCGCGCTCGACCTGATGTCCCAGGTGATGGCCACCGGGGTGACCCCTCTCGGCCATCTCGCCCCCGAGCACGCGCAGGCGCTCGCCCTGTGCCGGGCGCCCCTCCCGGTCGCCGAGCTCGCGGCCCGCCTGGGACTGCCGGTCGCGGTCACCAAGGTGCTGCTGTCGGACCTCGTCGACTGCGGCGCGCTGACCACCGAACCCCCCGCCGAGTTCCACCACGACCCCACGGACCGGGCCCTTCTGGAGGCAGTGCTCGATGGACTACGACGACAGCTCTGACCGCGGCCACGGCCACAACCACGGCTACGGCCACAACCACCACCGCCACGACGAGAACGGCACCGACCTGTTCCCCACCGCGCTGAAGATCCTCGTGGCGGGCGGCTTCGGCGTCGGCAAGACGACCTTCGTCGGCGCCGTCAGCGAGATCGCCCCGCTCAGCACGGAGGAACTGCTCACCACCGTCAGCGCCGCCACCGACAGCCTCGACGGCATCGAGAACAAACTCGAGACGACCGTGGCCATGGACTTCGGCCGCATCACCCTCGACCCGCAGCACGTGCTGTACCTGTTCGGGACCCCCGGCCAGGAACGGTTCTGGTTCATGTGGGACGAGCTGTGCGCGGGCGCGCTCGGGGCGGTGGTCATCGCCGACACCCGCCGCCTGGAGGAGTCCTTCGCCGCCGTCGACTTCTTCGAGGAACGCGGCCTCGGCTTCATCGTCGCGATCAACGAGTTCGACGGCGCCCACCGCTACGACCCCGAGGAGGTGCGGGCGGCCATGGACCTCCACCCCGACATCCCCGTCGTCCGCTGCGACGCCCGGATCTCCAGCTCCGGCGTGCAGACCCTGCTCACCCTCGTACGCCATCTCCTCGACCACACCCCGGCCTCCACGACGGAGTCCGGCGCCGGAGCCCGCCCATGAGCCACGGCTTCTGCCCGCACAGGGTGGTCCGGTGCGAGGCGTGAAGGAAAGCTGCGGCCGGGCTTAAGAAAGGCTCGATGGACCCGGGGCGGTGCCGTACGGCAGATTGCTGTGCGATTCCCCTCCCTCTCCCGGACGCGGGCTGCCCCGGCATGCCCGGAGCCGGGAACTCACCCCGTCAGGAGCCGTAGCGTTGAAGGCGCTGGTCAAGGAGAAGGCGGAGCCCGGGCTGTGGCTCGCGGACGTGCCCGAGCCCACCGTCGGACCCGGTGACGTACTGATCAAGGTGCTGCGCACCGGCATCTGCGGCACCGACCTGCACATCCGGGCCTGGGACGGCTGGGCGCAGCAGGCCGTCCGCACCCCGCTCGTCGTCGGTCACGAGTTCGTCGGCGAGGTCGTCGGGACCGGACGGGACGTCACCGACGTCAAGGCCGGTGACCGGGTCAGCGGCGAGGGCCACCTCGTCTGCGGCAAGTGCCGCAACTGCCTGGCCGGCCGGCGCCACCTGTGCCGCGCCACCGTCGGCCTCGGCGTCGGCCGGGACGGGGCGTTCGCCGAGTACGTCGCCCTGCCCGCGTCCAACGTCTGGGTGCACCGCGTCCCCGTCGACCTCGACGTCGCCGCGATCTTCGACCCGTTCGGCAACGCCGTGCACACCGCCCTGTCCTTCCCGCTGGTCGGCGAGGACGTCCTCGTCACCGGCGCCGGACCGATCGGCCTGATGGCCGCCGCCGTGGCCCGGCACGCGGGCGCCCGCAACGTCGTGGTCACCGACGTGAGCGAGGAACGCCTGGAGCTGGCCCGCAAGGTCGGCGCGAGCCTCGCCCTGAACGTGGCCGAGGCGACCGTCGCCGACGGCCAGCGCGAACTGGGCCTGCGCGAGGGCTTCGACATCGGCCTGGAGATGTCCGGCCGTCCCGAGGCGATGCGCGACATGATCGCCAACATGACGCACGGCGGCCGGATCGCCATGCTCGGCCTGCCCGCCGAGGAGTTCCCGGTCGACTGGGCCCGGATCGTCACCTCGATGATCACGATCAAGGGCATCTACGGCCGCGAGATGTTCGAGACCTGGTACGCCATGTCGGTGCTGCTGGAAGGCGGTCTCGACCTCGCCCCCGTGATCACCGGCCGCTACTCCCACCGCGACTTCGAGGCCGCCTTCACCGACGCCGCGAGCGGCAAGGGCGGCAAGGTCATCCTCGACTGGACCGCGTGAGCCACCGCGTCAGTCACCGCGTAAGTCCTCTGTCTCCCAAGGAGCTTCCACGATGTTCGACTCCGTGCGCGACGACCTGCGCGCTACCCTCGACGAGATCCGCGCCGCCGGCCTGCACAAGCCCGAACGCGTCATCGGCACCCCGCAGTCCGCGACCGTGAACGTCACCGCTGGCGGCCGTCCCGGCGAGGTCCTCAACTTCTGCGCCAACAACTACCTCGGCCTCGCCGACCACCCCGAGGTCGTCGCCGCCGCCCACGAGGCGCTGGACCGCTGGGGCTACGGCATGGCCTCCGTCCGCTTCATCTGCGGCACCCAGGAGGTCCACAAGGAACTGGAGGCCCGCCTCTCCGCCTTCCTCGGCCAGGAGGACACGATCCTCTACTCCTCCTGCTTCGACGCCAACGGCGGCGTCTTCGAGACCCTCCTCGGCCCCGAGGACGCGGTGATCTCCGACGCCCTCAACCACGCCTCCATCATCGACGGCATCCGCCTGTCCAAGGCCCGGCGCCTGCGCTACGCCAACCGCGACCTGGCCGACCTGGAGACCCAGCTCAAGGCCGCCGGCGACGCCCGCCGCAGGCTGATCGTCACCGACGGCGTCTTCTCCATGGACGGCTACGTAGCCCCCCTCGCCGAGATCTGCGACCTCGCCGACCGTTACGACGCCATGGTGATGGTCGACGACTCGCACGCCGTCGGCTTCGTCGGCCCCGGCGGACGCGGCACCCCCGAACTGCACGGCGTCATGGACCGCGTCGACATCATCACCGGCACCCTCGGCAAGGCGCTCGGCGGCGCCTCCGGCGGCTACGTCGCCGCCCGCGCCGAGATCGTCGCCCTGCTGCGCCAGCGCTCACGGCCCTACCTCTTCTCCAACACCCTCGCCCCGGTGATCGCCGCCGCCTCCCTCAAGGTGCTCGACCTGCTGGAGTCCGCCGACGACCTGCGCGTCCGCCTCGCCGAGAACACGGCCCTGTTCCGCCGCCGGATGACCGAGGAGGGCTTCGACATCCTCCCCGGCGACCACGCCATCGCACCCGTGATGATCGGCGACGCCGCCCGGGCGGGCCGCATGGCCGAGCTGCTGCTGGAGCGCGGGGTGTACGTGATCGGCTTCTCCTACCCCGTCGTCCCGCAGGGTCAGGCCCGCATCCGCGTGCAGCTGTCCGCCGCCCACTCCACCGAGGACGTGCACCGCGCGGTGGACGCCTTCGTGGCGGCCCGCGCCGAGCTGGACGCCTGACGCGGGTCCGCGGCACCCGTCCGGCCTGAGAGAATCGGTGCCGTGATCGAAGCGCGGCGGCTGCACATCCTCCGGGCGGTGGCGGACCACCGCACCGTGACGGCGGCGGCCGCCGCGCTGTACCTCACCCCCTCGGCGGTCTCCCAGCAGCTGACCGCCCTGGAGCAGGAGACCGGCCACCGCCTGGTCGAGCGCGGCGCCAGGGGCGTACGGCTCACCCCGGCCGGCGAGATCCTGCTCAGCCACACCAACGCCGTCCTCGCCCAGCTGGAGCGGGCCGAGGCCGAGCTGGCCGCGTACAGCTCGGGCGAGGCCGGCACGGTCACGGTCGCCTCCTTCGCGACCGGCATCACCCTCGTCGTCGCGCCCGCGCTGGCCCGCCTCGCCCGGTCGGCGCCCGGCATCCGCCTGCGCGTCCAGGACGCCGAGGGCGACGCCAGCCTGCCGATGGTCCTGGACCGCCAGGTCGACGTGGCCGTCGCCGTGGAGTACCGCGGGGCGCCCTCCGCCGACGACCCGCGCCTGACCCACGTCCCGCTGTACGCGGAGCCGTTCGACGCCGTCGTGCCGGTCACCCACCGGCTCGCCGACGCCGCGGAGGTGCCGCTCGCGGAGCTGGCCAAGGACCCGTGGATCGGCCCCTACCCCGGCAACCCCTGCCACGACGTGGTCGTCCTGGCCTGCGAGAACGCCGGCTTCCAGCCCCGGCTCGAACACTCCTCGGACGACTTCCGCGCCGTGGTCTCCCTCGCCGCGGCCGACGCCGGCGTGGCACTCGTCCCGCGCTCGGCGCTGCTCGGCACCGACCTCACGGGCGTGGTGGTCCGCCCGGTCGACGGGGTGGCCCCCACCCGCCGCGTCTTCGCCGCCGTGCGCCGGGGCGCCGAGGGACACCCGCTGATCCGCCCGGTCCTGGACGCGCTGGACGCGGCGGCCCGGGCGTGAGCCTTCGGTAACACGCTCGTCTCATGCCCGGGTTAGTTTCCCGGACATGGGACCGGACATGAGGGACGACGGCGATCGCGCGGACGTCCGCGGCGTGCCGGCGGGTGGTGCTGCCGTGAGGGTGCACCGCGTCGACGAGCACGGCCTTGCGGCACGGCTGGACGGGCTGGCCGGCCTGCTGGCCGACACCGTCGCCGACGGCGCCTCCGTCGGCTTCCTCGCCCCGCTCGGCCACGAGGAGGCCGTCGCCTGGTGGCGGGGGTGCGCCGCGGCCGTGGCCGCCGGGCGGCTCGCCGTGTGGGTGGCGTACGAGGGGGAGCGGGTGGCCGGGACCGTGAGCCTCGCCCTGCCCGGCAGACCCAACGGCCGGCACCGCGCCGAACTGGTCAAGCTCATGGTGTCCCGCCGGGCCCGCGGCCGGGGCCTGGGCCGCAGGCTCCTGGCCACCGCCGAGGAGGCGGCCGCGGCGGACGGCCTCACCCTCCTCCACCTGGACACCGAGACCGGCAGCGCCGCCGAACACCTCTACCGCTCCGCCGGATGGACCCCGGCCGGGACGATCCCCGACTACGCCGCCGACCCGGGCGGGGTGCTGCGGCCGACGACGCTGTACTACAAGCGGATCGGTGCCCCTGCCCTCGCCGGATGACTGTCAGTGGCGGCGGCTACGGTGCCTGACATGCCGGACGCAGAAGACGTACGCCGTATCGCCCTGTCCCTGCCGGACACCACGGAGAAGATCGCCTGGAGCATGCCCACCTTCCGGGTCGCGGGCAAGATGTTCGCCACGCTGCCCGAGGACGAGACCTCGATGGCGGTGCGCTGCCCCAAGGTGGAGCGCGCCGAACTGGTGCTGGCCGAGCCGGACAAGTTCTGGGTCGCCGGCCACGAGGCGCAGTCCGCGTGGGTGCGGGTGCGCCTCGCCGCGCTCGACGGCGAGGACGAGCTGCGCGACATCCTCGCCGACTCCTGGCGCCAGGCCGCCCCCACCCGCCTGCTGGAGGCGCACCCCCTGCTGGGACTCCCGGCCGGGGCTGAGCCGCCGCCCGCCGCCCGCTGACCGCCGCACAGCGGGCCCCGGCCGTCCGGCCCGGCCGCCGGCGAAAAGCGGTGCGCGACCACCGGCTCGAGTGCGGTATGGTTTTCCTGCGCGTTCGGCCGGGGGAAACCCCAGGTCAGCGGGTATCGGGACGTGGCGCAGCTTGGTAGCGCACTTGACTGGGGGTCAAGGGGTCGCAGGTTCAAATCCTGTCGTCCCGACTGGAGACGGTCGCCGATCGAGGGGCGGTTCCGGAGAGATCCGGAACCGCCCCTCGACGCGTGCGCCCACCCGGGGCGGACCGGCCGGGGGCCGGTCCGGTGGCGTCGCGGACGCCGGGGAGACCGCGTTCCAGCCCCTCCGGGACGGGAACACCGCCGACCCTGGGCACCCTCGCGCTCAGCGCCTTCTCCCCGTTCCTCACCGGTCCGGCCGGCTCCCACCCGGTGGCTCGCTCCGCCTACCGCACCGGGCAGACCGGGTCCCGGGGGCTGCTCCGGGACGATCTGGACCAGCAGTTGAGCGACGGGGAACGGCAAGGGGAGTAGCGCGCCGGAGGTTTCAGATCACGCAGCCCACGTGCGCCAGCGCCTGCTTCAGCAGCACCCCGTGCCCGCCCGGCATCTCGCTCTGCACCGCCTCGGACAGGGCCTCCCGCGGGTCGAACCAGACCAGGTCCAGCGCGTCCTGCCGGGGCCGGCAGTCACCGGTCACGGGCACGACGTAGGCGAGGGAGACGGCGTGCTGCCGGGGGTCGTGGTACGGGGTGACCCCGTGGGTGGGGAAGTACTCGGCCACCGTGAACGGCTGGAGCGAGGACGGCACCCGGGGCAGCGCCACCGGTCCGAGGTCCTTCTCCAGGTGACGCAGCAGCGCGTCCCGGACCCGCTCGTGGTGCAGCACCCGGCCGGAGACCAGCGTCCGGCTGACCGTTCCGTCGGGGCCGATGCGCAGGAGCAGGCCGACGCTGGTCACCTCGCCGCTGTCATCGACGCGCACGGGCACGGCCTCGACGTACAGGATCGGCATGCGCGCGCGAGTCATCTCGAGTTCGTCGGTCGTCAGCCAGCCCGGTGTGGTCTCGGTCATGTCAGACATTGTTTGATCATACTTTCAGCCGTTCCCGCTCCCCGGTCGGCGCTCCGCGACCGCGACCTGTGCCATGCCGCCCGGCCGTCGGCCGGCGAGGCCGCGGGGCAGCCGCAGGACCGGTCCGCCGATGCCCACCTGACCTCGGAACACGCTCCCGGCTCCTTCGCGTGCGCGCCGTCCGCCGCGCTCCATTGTGCCGACCGGTGATCACGCTGTCCGGGTTTCGCGGGAAGTGCGCGAGGTGCGGGTACGGCACAGGGGCATCGGCCGGGGCGGGACGGGCGACGAGCACGCGGACGGCCCGCCGTCGGTCACGGCCCGCCGCCCGCGGTCACGGCTTCAGCGGGTCGTGGCCGACCGTCATCAGCCGGTGCCGGAGCCGGGTGTCCTCGGCCTGGGGCTCGTTCTCCAGATCGGTCTGCGACGTCACGAGGTCCACGACCTTGCGCATCGCCCGCAGGTCGTCCTCGGTCAGGTCGGTGCGCCGCTTCTGCAGGATCGCGAGGACGTGCTGTCCGAGCGGTGAGCCCGCGTCGTCGGGCAGCGGTTCCGTCAGCTCGCCCGAGTCGCGGACCCGGAGCCAGTCCGCGAGCTCCGCGGAGGTCATGTTCACCACGCGGTGGAAGTCCTCCCACAGCGCGTCGAGTTCGAGGGCGTCGGCCATGAGGTGCCCCACTTTTCGTCGTGCGGATGTGCTTGCTTCGCGGTCGTACGGAGCGGGGGTGCCGCGCTCCTCCTCGCCGGCGCCTCCCCGCCCGCCCGGGATCTGCCCCGGGTCCTCCACGCGGGCTGCGTGGCGCGACCGCTCCCTGCGGGCGCGGGTGCCCGTGGGGAGCGGTGACAAACGCGCCCGCGGGGGCGCCGGTGGAGGCGCTGGTTCAGCGGGACAGCACGCCGTCCAGGAAGCGGGTGACGTCCGCGAACACCTCCGCGCGGTTCGTCTCGTTGAAGAGCTCGTGCCGGGCGCCCGGGTAGATCCGCTCGGTGAGCGATTTCCCGCCGAGCCGCTCGACGCCGGGGCGGCTGCCCGGCAGGGGGACCAGCCGGTCGTCGTCGCCGTGCACCCACAGCAACGGGAGTCCGCCGACGTCGCCGCCCTCGGCCACGGTCCGAAGGGTCCGTACGAACGCCTCGGCCGTCGGCCGCTTCATCGGGCCGTGCCACACCAGCGGGTCCGCCGCGTAGGCCGCGCCGACCGCCGGGTCCCGGGACAGCGCGGCCGGGCTGACCGGGGTGTCCGGGATCTCCTCCAGGGCGAGCAGCGTGCGCGGCAGCTCCCAGTCGCCGATGACGGGCCCGGACAGCACCAGCGCGGTCAGCTCGCCGGGGTGGCGCTGGGCGTAGCGGGAGGCGATCAGGCCGCCCATCGAGTGCCCGACCATGACCACCGGCAGGTCCGGGTGGGCGTCCCGGGCCCACTCGGCGAGGGTGTGCACATCGGTGACGACGTCCTCGAAGTCCTCGATCAGCACCCGCTCGCCGTCCGACCGGCCGTGCCCGGCGTGGTCGACGCCGAACACGGCCGCCCCGTGCCGGGTCAGGACGCCGGCCACCTCCTCGTAGCGCCCGATGTGCTCGCCGTAGCCGTGCACCAGCAGTGCCGTGTACGCCGGCCGGGCGGCGGGCCAGGTGCGGGCGGCCAGGCGGCCCCGGGTTCCGGTCAGGACGTGCTCGCGTGCCTCGGTCATGTCGCCTCCGGCTGCGTCGGTGAAGGTCGTCGGGGGATCTTCCCAGGGAGCCGCCCGGCGGTCTATAGTCCAAAACTAGCAGTGCTAATTAAGGTGTCTGTCCGAGCGACGACGGTCAGGAGTACCCCGTGCGTCCCGTCCACTTCGCGGCCGCCCGCCGCACGCCGATCGGCAAGCTCCGCGGCGCCCTGTCCACCGTGCGGCCCGACGACCTCGCCGCCGCCGTGATCCGCGGCCTGGTCGCCGACGTGCCCGCCCTCGACCCGGCCCGCATCGACGACGTCTACTGGGGCGCCGCCAACCAGGCCGGCGAGGACAACCGCAACGTCGCCCGCATGGCCGCCCTGCTCGCCGGCCTGCCCGAGACCGTGCCCGGCGCCACGGTGAACCGGCTGTGCGCCTCCGGCCTGGAGGCCGTGACCACCGCCGCCCGCACCATCGCCGCGGGCGAGGCCGACGTCGTGCTGGCCGGCGGCTCGGAGTCGATGAGCCGCGCCCCCTTCGTGCTGCCCCGCCCCGACGAGGCCCTGCCGCACCGCATCGAGACCGCCGACACCCGGCTCGGCTGGCGCCTGGTCAACCCCGCGATGAAGGAGCTGCACGGCCTGCTGGCCATGGGCGAGACGGCCGAGGAGGTCGCCGAGCGGTACGGCGTCACGCGCGAACGCCAGGACGAGTTCGCCCTGCGCAGCCACCGGCTCGCCGCCGAGGCCCGCAAGAACGGCCGCTTCGACGACGAACTCCTCCCCGTCGAGCGCCCCGACGGCGTGGTCGTCGACACCGACGAGTGCGTCCGCGAGGACACCTCCCTGGAGAAGCTCGGCCGCCTGAAGCCCGTCTTCCGCGCCGGCGGCACGGTCACCGCGGGCAACGCCTCCCCGATGAACGACGGCGCCGCCGGCCTCCTGCTGGTCAGCGAGGAGGCCCTGAACGACCTGGGCCTGGAGTCGCTGGGCCGCTACGTGGCCGGCGCCTCGGCCGGCGTCCACCCGGACGTCATGGGCATCGGCCCGGTCCCCGCCACCCGCAAGGTCCTCGCCCGCGCCGGCTGGAGCGTCGACGACATCGCGGAGGCCGAGTTCAACGAGGCGTTCGCCGCCCAGGCCCTCGCCTGCGTCGACCGGCTCGGCATCGATCCCGGCCTGGTCAACCCCACCGGCGGCGCCATCGCGCTGGGCCACCCGCTCGGCTGCTCCGGCGCCCGCATCCTCACCACCCTGCTCCACCGCATGCGCCGCACCGGCGCCGCCCGCGGACTCGCCACCATGTGCGTCGGCGTGGGGCAGGGCAGCGCGGTGCTCGTCGAACGGCACTAGGGGCGTCCGGCACCCCGGTTCCCCCGCGCCACCCATCCCTCTGCAGAGCCGCAGCAAGGAAACGGAGCAACACCCATGGCAACCCTCTCCGTCGCCGCCATCCTCGCCGAGAACGCCCGGCGCCGCCCCGACAAGGAGGCGCTGGTCGAGGGCGACCTGCGGCTGACCTTCGCCGAGGTGTGGCGGCGGGCCCGCGCCCAGGCGGGGGCCCTGGTGGGCCTGGGGATCCGGCCGGGGGACCGGGTCGCCCTGATGGCACCGAACACCGCCGACTTCCCGCAGGCGTACTACGCCGTCGCCGCGGCCGGCGCCGTCGTCGTCCCCGTGCACCTGCTGCTGTCCCCGGAGGAGGTCGAGCACGTCCTCACCGACAGCGGCGCCACCCTGCTGCTCGTCCACCCGGCGCAGGCGCGGACCGCGGAGCCCGCCGCACGCGCCGCCGGCGTACGGGCGGTCCTCCTGGGCGACGAACTCGGCAAGCTCGCCGCGGACGCCGAACCCCTGCCCTCGTACGTCACCCGCGACGCCGACGACCCGGCCGTCGTCTTCTACACCAGCGGCACCACCGGCGTCCCCAAGGGCGCCGTGCTCAGCCACTTCAACCTGGTGATGAACGCGACCGTCAACGCCTTCGACGCCAACGACATCCGCTCCGACGACATCGCGCTCGGCGCGCTGCCGCTGTTCCACGCCTTCGGCCAGACCGTCTCCCTCAACTCCACCTGGCGCGCCGGGGCGACCCTCGTCCTGCTGCCCCGCTTCGACGCGGCCCGCGCGATCGAGCTGATGGTGAAGGAGAAGGTCAACACCTTCCACGGGGTGCCCACCATGTTCGTCGCCCTCGCCGCCGCGGCGGCCGACGCCGGCGCCCTGCCCGAGCTGCGCGTGTGCGTCTCCGGCGGCGCCTCGCTGCCCGTCGCCGTGCTGGAACGGTTCGAGACGGCCTTCGGCGCGAAGATCTACGAGGGATACGGACTGTCCGAGACCTCCCCGGCGGCCGCCGTCAACCAGCCCGTGTTCGGCGCGAAGCCCGGCACCATCGGCCACCCCCTGTGGGGCGTGGACGTGGAGATCGCCCGCGCGGAGACCGAGGACCGCGTCGAACTGCTGCCGCCCGGCGAGCTGGGCGAGGTAGTCGTACGCGGCCACAACGTCTTCTCCGGCTACCTCGGCCGCCCCGAGGCCACCGCCGAGGCGCTCGTCGACGGCTGGTTCCGCACCGGGGACCTCGGCACCAAGGACGACGAGGGCTTCCTGCGGATCGTCGACCGGAAGAAGGACGTCGTCATCCGCGGCGGCTACAACGTCTATCCGCGCGAGGTCGAGGAGGTGCTGATGCGCCACCCCGGCATCGCCCAGGTCGCCGTCATCGGCCTGCCGGACGAGCTGCACGGCGAGGAGGTCTGCGCCGTGGTCGTCCCCGCGCCGGGCGCGGCACCGGAGGCCGGCGAGGTCGTCGAGTGGTCCCGGCAACACCTCGGCAAGTACAAGTACCCGCGCCGCGTCGAGTTCACCGACGAGCTGCCGCTGGGGCCGAGCATGAAGGTGCTGAAGCGGGAGCTGCGGGCGCGCTACGGCGGCCGGTAGGCGTCCGCCCGGCCCGCGGATCCGCGGGCCGGTGCTCATCCGGCGAGACGCCCCCCGTGGCGAGGGTGAGGTGCGCCTAGCATCGGTGCCCGCAATGGACATCATCACGCAGTGGCACCTCACCGGCTGGGAATTCGCCGCCCTGGCCTTCGCCGCCCTCCTCGTCGGCTTCTCCAAGACGGCCGTGAGCGGGGCCAACACGGTCAGCCTCGCGATCTTCGCGGCGGAGCTGCCGGCCCGCGCCTCCACCGGCGTCCTGCTGCCGGTGCTGATCGCCGGTGACCTCCTGGCCGTCCTCACCTACCGGCGGCACGCGCACTGGCCCACCCTGTGGCGGCTGTTCCCGGCGGTCGGGGCCGGAGTGGCCGTCGGCACCGTCTTCCTGGTGTGGGCGGACGACGCGGCCGTACGGACGTCGATCGGCGTGATCCTGCTGTTCATGGCCGGGGTGACGGTGTGGCGCAGACGCCGGACCGAGGCGCCCGGCCCGCCGGAGGAGGTCACCTCACGGGCCGGCCGCGCCAAGGCCCGCTCGTACGGGGTCCTCGGCGGCTTCACCACCATGGTCGCCAACGCGGGCGGCCCGGTGATGTCGCTGTACCTGCTCTCCGCCGGCTTCCGCAAGCTCGGCTTCCTGGGCACGTCCGCCTTCTTCTTCCTGATCGTCAACGTCTCCAAGCTGCCCTTCAGCGCCGGCCTCGGACTGATCGACCGCCACTCGCTGCTCCTGGACGCCGTGCTGGTGGCGTTCGTGGTGCCCGGAGCGGTGATCGGCAAGTGGGCCGTGGAGAAGATCGACCAGCGGCTCTTCGAACGACTGGTCATCGCGGCCACGGTGGTGGGGGGCCTCCAGCTGCTGCTGCGCTGACGGGCCGTAGTCTCGGCGTCATGTCGTCCCGGCCCTCCCCGCACGTGCTGATCCTCGGCGGCACCACCGAGGCCCGCCGCCTCGCCGCCGTCCTCGCGGACCGGCCCGGGGTGCGGGTGACGACCTCGCTGGCGGGGCGGGTGACCCGGCCGGGCACGGTCGACGGCGAGGTGCGCGTCGGCGGCTTCGGCGGACCCGAGGGGCTCGCCGGGTGGCTGCGCGAGCGGCGGCCGGACGCCGTCGTCGACGCGACCCACCCCTTCGCCGAGAGGATCACGGCGAACGCGGCACAGGCCGCGGCGGCCACCGGCACGCCCCTGGTGGTGCTGCGCCGGCCGGGCTGGCGGCCCGGCCCCGGCGACCGCTGGCACCCGGCCGGGTCCCTCGCCGAGGCGGCCGGGCTGCTGCCGGATCTCGGCCGCCGCGTCCTGCTGACCACCGGCCGCCTGGGCCTCGCCGCCTTCGCCCATCTGACCGGCCTGCACTTCGTCGCCCGCTCGGTGGAGCCGCCCGAGCCGCCCCTGCCGCCCGGCACCCGGGTGCTCCTGGCCCGCGGCCCGTTCACGCCGGCCGGCGAGAGAGCCCTGCTGCGGGAGCACCGCATCGACGTGGTGGTGACCAAGGACAGCGGGGGAGAGGCCACCGCCGCCAAGCTCACGGCGGCCCGGGACCTCGCCCTGCCGGTGGTGGTCGTCCGCCGGCCCCCGCTGCCGCCGGGGGCGGACGTCGTGCCCGACGTGCCCGGCGTCCTGCGGTGGCTGGGTCTCACCGGGGCGTGAGGTGCCCGGCACGCGGGGCTCCGGCACCGCGCGTACGCGGACGGCGGCGCGACCGCGGGTGCCCGGCGGACGGCCGGTGCCGTGCCCGGAGGGAGGCCGACGCGGAAACCCGGAGGGAGGCCGGGCGCCGCCCGGCGGACAGACCCTACCTGTCCCCCGGGTTGCGCCGCAGCAGGTACGTGTCCATGATCCAGCCCTTGCGTTCGCGGGCCTCGGCGCGCAGCCGCTCGATGCGGGGCGCGGCCTCGGCGATCGGGCCGGAGACGAGGATCTCGTCCGGGGTGCCCAGGTAGGCGCCCCAGTAGATGTCGATGTCCTGGTCCGTGTACCGCCGGAAGGCCTGGTGGGCGTCGAGCATCACCACCACGTCGTCCACCCCCTCGGGCAGGCCCTCGGCGAGCCTGCGCCCGGTGGTGATCTGCACCGGACGCGCCACCCGGTTCAGCCCGGTCCGGTGCCGGGCCACCAGCGAGGAGACGCTGCTGATGCCGGGCACGACGTCGTACGCGAACGTCACCGTGCCGCGCTCCAGGATCTCCTCCAGGATGCCCAGCGTGCTGTCGTACAGCGCCGGGTCGCCCCAGACCAGGAAGGCGCCGCTCTCGTCCTCGCCCAGCTCCTCGGCGATCAGCCGCTCGTAGATCCCGGCGCGGGCGCTGCGCCAGTCCCCGACGGCGGGGGAGTACGCGGCGCCGCCCGCGCTCCGGTCCCGCTCGGGGTCGCGCGCCTCGACGATCCGGTACGTGCCCTCCGGGACGTGCGTCTCCAGCATCTCCCGGCGCAGCCGCACCAGGTCCGCCTTGGCCTCGCCCTTGTCCAGGACGAAGAACACGTCCGTGCTCCGCAGCGCCCTGACCGCCTGCAGGGTCAGCTGGTCGGGGTCGCCCGCGCCGATTCCGATCACATGAATTGTCCGCACGCCCCGAGTCTGCCGTACGCCCCTGACGGCGCCGGGGCCGGGCCTCGCCCCCTCAGCCCGTCAGACGCGGTGCCCGCGCCCCCGCGTCCACGGGGGTGCCCGCCTCGACGTCCCGTGCCAGGTCGCGGGCCCACCCGGCGATCCTGCCCAGGTCCAGCCCGTGGGGTCGCCCGCACCCGTCCGGCGACGCCGCCCACCCGGTCACGGCCCCGGCGCCGCGCCGCAGCAGCCTGGCCCCGCCGGTGACGTTCCCGCGCGCCGCGTGGGTGAGCCCGACGGCCAGCTGGGCCAGACCCCGCCACAGCTCCCGCTCCCGCTCCAGCCCCGACTTCCAGGCGTCCTCGAAGACCTCGTGCGCGTGGAAGGGCTTGCCCTCGTCCAGCAGCCGCTGCGCCTCGGCGACCGTCTCCTCGGGCGCCCGTACGACGCCCTCCGGCTGGCGGGGGACACCCTGCGCGCCGTACGGCAGCGGGCGGCCGAGTCCGTCCCGCGGCCGGGCGCTGCGGGCCCGCCCCTCGTCGTCGCGGTCGCGGGCGGCCGCGGGGCGGCCGGAGGCTGTGCTGTCGGCAGGGCTGTCCATGGGCCGATTGTCCCCCGTCCGTGCCCGCTTAGGCGTGGCCCGGTGTGTGCGGTAGAGTGCTGTCCGCGTGATCGCGCGGTTCGCCGCGCGGGAGCACATCGGGACGTGGCGCAGCTTGGTAGCGCACTTGACTGGGGGTCAAGGGGTCGCAGGTTCAAATCCTGTCGTCCCGACTCGAGAGAGTCGCAGGCCGGAGGCCGTTTCGGAAGACATTCCGAGACGGCCTCCGGTGTTTTCCCCGCTCTGCGGTCCCCTCTCGGCGCAGCGCGCGCACCCGGGCGGCGTCACCGACCGGGACGGCGGTGACGAGACGGCCGGACAGTTTCTTGCGCCGCCGCCTGTTCACGGGGCGGGGGCCTCCACGACCGGCGGTTCGCCGCGCGGCAGGGTCAGGGCGGTGCGCAGGGCCGCGGCCTGCGCGGCGCCGATGCGGTCGGCCAGGACGCCCTCGATGACGGCGAGGGTGGCCTGGGCGCGGCGGTGGACGCGGGCGCCCTCCGCGGTGACGCGGATCAGGCGGTTGCGGGCCGAGGACGGGTCGGGGATCTGTTCCAGCAGGCCGAGGGCGAGCAGACCGTGCACGGCCTGGTGGGTGGTCTGCCGGGTCACGCCGAGGCGCCGGGCGAGTTCGGCGACCGTCGTGGCCTCCGCCTCCAGGAGGGCCAGGATCTGGCCCTGGGCGCTGCTCAGCGGCTGCTCGCCGGCCGCCCGCATGCTGGCCATCAGCGCGTCGTCGAACCAGCGTTTCGCCCCCGCCAGCAGCAGGGGCATGTTCGGTGCGGATTCCTTCGCTTGCGTCATGGTTCCTCGGGGCTCGTCAGGAGACCTGAGCATACGGGCGGGCGGCAGGACGGTGCTTCCCGGTGTCGCGCGGGGGGTGTCGCCCGCCCCCATCGTCAGGTAGCCTGACATATGTCGAACGTCAGGTGACCTGACAATCAACGCGGCCGGAGGTATCCATGACCATCGAATTCGCCAGGCGCACCCACTCCCTCATCCCCGCCGACCCGGGCAAGCCGTACTTCATCGAGAAGGGCATGGGCGACCGCGCCCACCTCTTCGGCGACCTCTTCACGATCTACGCGGGCGGACCGCAGACCGAGAACACCTTCAACTTCTTCACCTGCGACGGACCCAAGGGCGACACCATCCCCGCTCACTCCCACCCCGACACCTACGAGGTCTTCTTCGTCACCCAGGGCGCCGTCCGCCTCTTCGTCGAGGACCTCGAGGGCGAGCAGCACGAGAAGCTGCTCACCGTCGGCGACTTCGGCTTCGTACCGAAGAACTGCCCGCACGCCTACCGCATCGAGCGCCACCACAGCCAGATCGTCGGCGTCGCCGCGGGCCCCGGCGGCACCTTCGAGCGGTTCTTCGAGACCCTCGGCACCCCCACCGAGGAACTCGGCCTGCCGCAGCGCCCGTACGTGCCCGAGCCGCACAAGTTCGGCACCGTGCCGCAGCAGTACGACGTGACCTTCCTGCCCGACCACAAGTGGCGCACGGAAGGCTGAGCCCGCGATGGCGTACGTACAGGCGCTGCTGGCCGGCGCTCTCGTGGGCGCGCTGTACGCCGCCCTGAAGGTGAGGTCCCCGGCGCCCCCGCCGGTCGCCCTGTTCGGCCTGCTCGGCATGCTCGCCGGCCAGGCCCTGCCGGGGGCGCTGTGAAGTCCCGGCTCATGCGGCTGCGCGCCCCCGCCGTCAGCCTCGGGGCCGGGCTGCTGATGGGCGTCGTCTACTGGGCCCTCGGCATCACCTCGCCCGCCCCGCCCCTGATCGGACTGACCGGACTGCTCGGCATCGTCCTGGGCGAGCGCGCCGTCACCTGGGGGCGCGACCGGATCACCGCATCGAGACAACACATCCGGAAGGAAGAAGCCCATGGCAGTACCCGATGAGGGCACCGGCTTCGTCGACGTCCACGCCCACTTCGTCACCGACTCCTACGTACGGCAGGCGAAGGCCGCCGGCCACGAACTGCCCGACGGCGTGCCCGCCTGGCCGTCCTGGTCCGCCGAGGCGCACCTGGAGATCATGGACCGGGCCGGCATCCGCACCGCGATCCTCTCCGTCTCGTCCCCCGGAGTGCACTTCGGCGACGACGCGGCCGCCCGCCGCCTCGCCCGCGAGATGAACGAGGAGGCCGCCCGGACCGCCGCCGGACACCCCGGCCGCTTCGGCTTCTTCGCCTCCCTGCCGCTTCCCGACGTGGACGGCACCCTCGCGGAGATCGCGTACGCCTTCGACGAACTCGGCGCGGACGGCGTGGTCCTGGAGACCAACACCCACGGCGTCTACCTCGGCGACAGCCGCCTCGAACCCGTCCTCGCCGAACTCGGCCGCCGCGGCGCGGTCGTCTTCCTGCACCCCACCTCGCCCGTGTGCTGGGAGCAGTCGGCGCTCGGACGGCCGCGCCCCATGGTCGAGTTCATCTTCGACACCGCCCGCACCGTCACCGACCTGCTCATGGCCGGCACCCTGGAACGCCACCCGGGCCTCGAGGTGATCGTCCCGCACTGCGGTGGCGCGCTGCCCGTCCTCGCCGACCGCATCAACGGCTTCATGAAGCTCTTCCTGCCCGACCGGGCCGGCGACGCCCCCGACGCCGTGGAACAACTGCGGCGCCTGCACTACGACATCGCCGGCCCCGCCTTCCCGCGCCAGGTCCCCGCGCTGCTCTCCCTGGTCGACCCCGACCGGCTGCTGTACGGCAGCGACTACTGCTGGACGCCCGCGCACGGTGTGGACGCCCACGTCGCCACCGTCGACGCGGCCCCGGTCCCGGCGGGCGCCGGCAGCTGGCGGTCCCTGACGACGGCCAACGCCCACCGGCTGCTGCCCCGCCTGGCCGGCCGCCCGGCCCGGACGCCGGGGGAGTGACCGTGCATCCCCGGCTCGCCTCCCACCTCGCCCCGCCCGACCCCGCAGTACTGCCGCTGCCGCCCGCCGCGCACCCCGCCGACGGGGTCCGGCTGCTGCGGGCCGTCCCGTACGCCGCGCACGACGGCGCCCGGCCCCTGGAACTCGACGTGTGGCTCCCCGAGGAGCCGGTCGGCGGCCCGCTGCCCGTGATCGTCTTCCTGCACGGCGGCGCCTGGCGCACCGGGCTGCGCGACACCCTGGGGCCCCGCTTCCGCGCCTGGCGGCCCGGCCCCTTCGCCCGCCTCGTCCGCGCCGGGTTCGCCGTCGTCTGTCCCGACTACCGGCTCAGCGGCGAAGCGGTCTTCCCCGCCCAGCTCGACGACCTCGGCGCGGCGCTGGCCTGGCTGCGGACCCGCGCCGCCGAGCTGGGCGTCGACCCGGAACGCACCGTCGTCTGGGGCGAGTCGGCGGGCGGTCACCTCGCCGCCCTGCTCGCGCTCACCGCCGACCCGGCCCCGCGGGGCTGCGTCGTCTGGTACGGCCCGAGCGACCTCACCGCCGCGCCGGCGTACACCCCCGAGGCGGCCCTGCTCGGCGCCCCCGCCGCCGGCGTCCCGGACCTGGCCCGCGCTGCCAGCCCGGCCGCCCGGGTCGGACCGGGCGCCCCGCCGTTCCTGATCCTGCACGGTGCCGAGGACTCCGTGATCCCCGTCGCCCAGGGCGAGGCCCTGGCGTCCGCCCTCGAGGCGGCCGGCGCCGCGGTGGAACTCCGGACCGTCCCCGGCGCCGACCACCTGTGGATCGGGGCCTCCGAGGCGGACGTCGCACGCTGCTTCGCCGACTCTCTCGATTTCGCGCGGAGCCGCACGCGGTGACCGCCCGGTGCGCCCGCTCCCGCGAACTCCTTCGAGAGCGGGCGCACTTCGGCGGGACGCGGGCCGCCGGTGCCTCGGCGCCCGGCCGGGCGTCAGAGGTGACGGCGGCGGTCGGCGACGGCGCGCTCGTACCGGGCGCGGGCCGCGGCGACGGCCGGGCGGGCGGACACCTCGGCCACCGGAACGTCCCACCAGGCCTCGGCCCCGGGGGCGGCCGGCGCGGGGTCGGTCTCCACGTACACGCAGACCGGGCGGGTCGCGGCGCGGGCCGTCGCCAGCGCCTCGCGCAGCTCGCGCACCGTCTTGGCGCGCAGCACCTCCATGCCGAGGCTGGCCGCGTTGGCCGCGAGGTCGACGGGGAGCGGGGCGCCGGTGAAGGAGCCGTCGGCGGCCCGGTGGCGGTACGCCGTGCCGAAGCGCTCGGCGCCGACCGACTCGGACAGGCCGCCGATGGAGGCGTAGCCGTGGTTCTGCACGAGGACCAGCCTGACCGGCAGCTCCTCCTGGACGGCGGTGACGATCTCCGTCGGGTTCATCAGATACGTGCCGTCGCCGACCAGCGCCCACACGGGGGTGCCGGGCGCCGCCTGCAGCACGCCGATCGCGGCCGGGATCTCGTAGCCCATGCACGAGTAGCCGTACTCCAGGTGGTACTGGCGCGGGGAGCGGGCCCGCCAGAGCTTGTGCAGGTCGCCGGGGAGGGAACCGGCCGCGTTGATCACCACGTCCTCGTCGCCGGCCACCGCGTCCAGGGCGCCCAGCACATGCGTCTGCGCCGGTACGGCGTTGTCGTCGTCCGCCGTCAGGGCGGCCGTCACGATCCGCTCCCAGCGCTCCTTGCCGGCGCGGTACTCCGCCTCGTACGCCGGCGCCACCCGGTGTCCCGCGAGGGCGTCCGTCAGCAGGGTGAGGCCGGTGCGCGCGTCGCAGACCAGGGTGCGGGCGGCGAGCTTGTGGGCGTCGAAGGCGGTGACGTTGAGGTTGAGGAAGCGGACGTCCGGGTGCCGGAAGAGGGTGCCGGAGGCGGTGGTGAAGTCCGTGTGGCGGGTGCCGACGCCGATCACCAGGTCGGCGGTGCGGGCCAGTTCGTCGCCGACGGCGGTGCCGGTGTGGCCGATGCCGCCGAGGTCGGCCGGGTGGTCGTGGCGCAGGGAGCCCTTGCCGGCCTGGGTGGAGGCGACGGGGATGCCGGTGGCGTCCACCAGCGCCTTCAGGGCCTCCTCGGCCTCGCTGTGGTGGACCCCGCCGCCCGCGACGATCAGCGGGCGTTCGGCGGCGCGGACCGCCCGCACCGCCTCGGCCAGTTCCACCGGGTCGGGCGCGGGTCGCCGGACGCGCCAGACGCGGTCGGCGAAGAACTCCTCGGGCCAGTCGTACGCCTCGGCCTGCACGTCCTGGGGGAGTGCCAGGGTCACCGCGCCCGTCTCGGCCGGGTCGGTGAGCACCCGCATCGCCCGGAGCGCGGAGGCGATCAGGGCCTCGGGGCGGGTGACGCGGTCGAACCAGCGGGAGACGGGGCGCAGGGCGTCGTTGACGGACACGTCGGCCTCGGACGGGTGTTCCAGCTGCTGGAGCAGCGGGTCGGCGGCGTGCGAGGCGAAGTAGTCGCCGGGGAGCAGGAGGACCGGCAGACGGTTGATGGTGGCGAGGGCGGCGCCGGTGACCAGGTTGGTGGCGCCGGGGCCGATGGACGTCGTCACCGCCTGCGCGGACAGGCGGTTCAGGTGGCGGGCGTACCCGACGGCCGCGTGCACCATGGCCTGTTCGTTGCGGCCCTGGTGGTACGGCATGACGTCGGCGTACTCGACGAGCGCCTGCCCGATCCCGGCCACGTTGCCGTGGCCGAGGACGCCCCAGGTGCCGGCGATCAGACGGCGCCGTACGCCGTCGCGTTCGGTGTACTGGGCGGCCAGGAAGCGCACCAGGGCCTGGGCGGTGGTCAGTCGGCGGGTGACGGCGGCGCTCATGCGGACCTCTCCGGTGCGGTGCAGAGGGGGAGCCGGGGATCGGCCGGCTGCCCGGGCCAGGTGTCGCGGATCCAGGCGTGGTCGGGATGGTCGCGGATCAGCCAGGCGCGTCCGGCCTCCGGGCCCGCCATGACGTTGAGGTAGTACATGTGGTGGCCGGGGACGGCCATGGACGGCCCGTGCCAGCCGTCGGGGATCAGGACCACGTCCCCGTCGCGCACCTCGGCCAGCACGTCCGTGCCCCGCCCCTGCCCGGAGGGGGTGACGCGCTGGTAGCCGAGGCCGGGGACGCCGTCGTGGGCGGCGAACTCGAAGTAGTAGATCTCCTCCAGCACCGACTCCTCGCCGGGGCGGTGCTCGTCGTGCTTGTGGGGCGGGAAGGACGACCAGTTGCCGCCCGGGGTGAGGACCTCGACCGCGATCAGCTTGTCGCACGCGAACACCCCGGCCGCACCGAAGTTGTTGACCTGCCGCGAGCAGTTCCCGGTGCCGCGCAGCTCCACCGGCACCGACGACGCCGGGCCGTAGCGGGCGGGCAGGCGCCGGGTGCAGCGGGCGCCGGCGAGCGCGAACCGGCCGCCGCCCGCGGAGGTCACGGTCGTACGGGCGTCGCGCGGCACGTACGCGAAGTCGCTGACGGCGCTGAACACGTCCTGGCGGCCGTGGAGTTCGAAGGTGTCCTGCCCGGAGCCGCCGGCCGTGGAGACCGTGCAGCCGCCGCCGAGCGGGAGGACGATCCATTCGCTGTCGCCGCTGTCGAAGGTGTGGCCGCCGCCGGGCGGCAGGTGCAGGACGCGCAGCGCGGAATGGTCCCAGCCGGCCCTCTCCGGCGTCACGTCCACGGCGTAGGGGCCGCGCGCGGCCTTGCCCGCCGGAAGGTGGTACGTCATCTCCCCGTCCTCTCCTCGTCGTTCACAGCAGTCCGACGGCCGTGTCCACGGCCTGTTCCACGCTGCCCTCGGCCGGATAGAGCAGCGAGCGGCCGGCGACCATGCCCTGCACGGTGGGGAGCCGGAGCGCCCTGCGCCAGCGTTCGTAGGCGGCGGCCTGGTCCGCGGCGGTGGTGCCCGTGTCGCCGCCGAGCAGGACGACGGGCAGCGTGGACGCCTCCAGGGCCGCGCCCATGTCGTCCGGGTCGTGGGTGACGGGGAGCTTCAGCCAGGTGTAGGCGGAGGTGCCGCCCAGGCCCGAGGCGATGGCGACGGACCGGGCGACGGCCTCGGCGGACAGGTCGTTGCGGATCCGGCCGTCGGTCCGGCGGGAGACGAAGGGCTCCACGAACACCGGCAGCCGGTGCGCCGCCATGGCGTCGACCGCGCGGGCCGCGGACTCCAGCGTGGCCAGCGAGCCCGGGTCGTCGTAGTCGACGCGCAGCAGCAGCTTGCCCGCGTCGAAGCGCAGCCGGGCGAGGTCCTCCGCGCGGTGGCCGGTGAAACGGTCGTCCATCTCGAAGACGGCCCCGGCGAGACCCCCGCGGTTCATCGAACCCACGACGACCTTGTTCTCCAGCACCCCGAGCAGCAGCAGGTCCTCCAGCACGTCGGCGGTGGCGAGCACCCCGTCGACACCGGGCCGCGACAGCGCGACGCACAGGCGTTCCAGCAGATCGGCCCGGTTGGCCATGGCCAGCCGCCGGCCGCCGGCACCGAGCACGCCGCGCGCCGGGTGGTCGGCGGCCACGATCATCAGGCGGCCGGAGCCGCCGATCAGCGGCCGGCGCGCCCGGCGCGCGGCCGCCTCGGCGACGGCCTCCGGACGGCGGGCCCTGACCGCGGTGAGGTCGGGAATGCTCAGGGACACGGCAAGGCTCCGTTCAGGGGATCGCCCGCGCGAGGAGGGCGTCGATCTCCGCCCCGGTGGGCATCGCGGAGGAGCAGGCGAGACGGGAGGCGACGAGGGCGCCGGCCGCATTGGCGTACCGCACGGTCCGCTCCAGCTCCCAGCCGGCGAGCAGGCCGTGGCAGAGGGCACCGCCGAACGCGTCGCCCGCGCCGAGGCCGTTGACCACCTCCACGGGGACCGGGGGCACCGCGGCCGTCCGGCCGTCGCGGTGCACGGCGAGGACGCCCTGCGGGCCCTGTTTGACGACGGCCAGCTCCACCCCGGCCGCCAGCAGCGCCTCGGCGCACGCGTGCGGCTCCCGCAGGCCCGTGGCGACCTCGCACTCGTCGAGGTTGCCGACCGCGACGGTCGCGTGCCGCAGCGCCTCGGCGTAGTGGGGGCGGGCCTGACCGGGGTCGGTCCAGAACACGGGACGCCAGTCCAGGTCGAAGACGGTGACGCCGGCCTTGGCGCGGTGGGCGAGGGCGGTCAGGGTGGCCGTACGGCTGGGCTCCTCGCTCAGCCCGGTGCCGGTGACCCAGAAGACGCGCGCCGCGCGGATCGCGTCGAGGTCCAGCTCCCCGGGGCGGATCTCCAGGTCGGGGGCCTTGGGGCGGCGGTAGAAGTAGAGGGGGAAGTCGTCCGGCGGGAAGATCTCGCAGAAGGTGACGGGCGTCGGGTACGCGGCGACCGGCGCGACCCAGCGGTCGTCGACGCCGAACTCCTTCAGGGCCCGGCGCAGATAGCCGCCGAACGGATCGTCCCCCGTGCGGGTGATGACGGCGGCGGCACGGCCCAGACGGGCGGCGGCCACCGCCACGTTCGCCGCCGAACCGCCGAGGAATTTGCCGAAGGTCTCGACCTCCGCCAGCGGCACGCCCGTCTGCAGGGGATAGAGATCGACCCCGATGCGCCCCATCGTGATCAGGTCGAGATGCCGGTCCGGCTCGGGCATGTGCGTCGCTCCTCGGGCTCGGGGCGGGGGTCTGCCGCCTCCCAGGTGTATGACCCGGGAACGACCGTGTCAACACTTTGTACGGACATACGGACCTGCCGACAGGGTCATGTCTGGACAAAGCATTGACACCGGGCCTCCCGAGGACTTGTATCCGGTCCCAGCGCAACAGCCGTTCTCCTCCGGTCCGGCGCACGGCTCCCGTCGCACAGTGAGGTGCAGGATGATGGTCCGCTCTCCGTACGCACGCTCCCGCAGATTCGCCCCGGTCCTGGCCCTCGCCGCGGCGACGGCGCTGGCCCTCGCCGGCTGCTCCAGCGGCTCCGGCGGAAAGAAGGCCGACGAGAAGGACTCCGGCGCCCCCGCCGGCAAGGCGGACACCCCCCGCATGACCGTCGCCCTGATCACCCATCAGGCGCCCGGCGACACCTTCTGGGACATCGTCCGCAAGGGCGCGGAGGCGGCCGCCGCCAAGGACAACGTCAAACTCGTCTACTCCGCCGACCCCAACGCCGGCAACCAGGCCAGCCTGGTGCAGAACGCCATCGACCAGAAGGTCGACGGCATCGCCGTCACCCTCGCCAAGCCGGACGCCCTGCGCGCCGTCCTCGGCAAGGCGGAGCAGGCCGGCATACCCGTCGTCGGCCTCAACTCCGGCCTCGCCGACTGGAAGGAGCTCGGCCTGCTGCAGTTCTTCGGACAGGACGAGACCGTGGCCGGCGAGGCGCTCGGCAAGCGGCTGAACGAGGACGGCGCGAAGAACGCCGTCTGCGTCGTCCACGAGCAGGGCAACGTCGGACTGACCCAGCGCTGCGACGGCGTGCGGAAGACCTTCGGGGGGACGATCGAGAACCTCTACGTCAACGGCGCCGACATGCCCTCGGTGAAGTCCACGATCACCGCGAAGCTGAAGCAGGACGGCGCCGTCGACCACCTCGTGACGCTCGGCGCGCCCTTCGCGATGACCGCGACGCAGTCGGTCGAGGAGACGGGCGGCAGGGCGAAGGTGGTCACCTTCGACCTCAACAGGGAACTGACCGGTGCCATCGAGAAGGGCACCGTCGAGTTCGCCGTCGACCAGCAGCCCTACCTCCAGGGCTACCTGGCCGTCGACGGCCTGTGGCTCTACGAGCACAACGGCAACTACAGCGGCGGCGGCGAGCAGCCGGTGCTGACCGGCCCGGCCTTCGTCGACAAGACCAACGTCGAGGCCGTCGCCGGGTACGCCGCGAAGGGCACCCGGTGATGAGCGCGGCCCACCGGGCCGGTCCGGCGGTCACCGCACCGCCGGGCCCCGGCCCCGGCCCCGGCCCCGTCGACGGGCGGACCCGGCGGCGCCCGCTCGCGCTGCGGCTGCTCGCCCGGCCCGAGGTCGGCGTCCTCCTCGGCGCCGTCGCCGTGCTCGTCTTCTTCCTGATCGCCGCGCCCGCGGTCCGCGACGGCGGCGCCCTGGCGACCGTCCTCTACCAGTCGTCCACCATCGGCATCATGGCCCTGCCGGTCGCCCTGCTGATGATCGGCGGCGAGTTCGACCTGTCCGCCGGTGTCGCCGTGGTCACCTCGGCGCTCACCGCGAGCATGGTCAGCTACCAGCTGACCATGAACGTCTGGGTGGGCGTGCTCGCCGCCCTCGCGCTCTCCCTCGGCATCGGCGCGTTCAACGGCTGGGTGCTGGTGCGGACCGGACTGCCGAGCTTCCTCGTCACCCTCGGCACCTTCCTCATCCTCCAGGGCGGCAACCTCGCCGTCACCAAGCTGGTCACCGGCAACGTCGCCACCGACGACATCAGCGACATGGACGGCTTCGGCCAGGCCCGGGCGCTCTTCGCCTCGTCCTTCGGCGTCGGCGGCGTCCAGGTGAAGATCACCGTCGTGTGGTGGCTGGTCCTCGCGGCCCTCGCCACCTGGGTGCTGCTGCGCACCAGGTACGGCAACTGGGTCTTCGCGGTCGGCGGCGACAAGGAGGCCGCCCGCGCGGTCGGCGTCCCCGTCACCTTCACCAGGATCACGCTGTTCATGACGGTCGGCTTCGGCGCCTGGTTCGCCGGCATGCACCAGCTGTTCTCCTTCAACACCGTGCAGTCCGGCGAGGGCGTCGGCCAGGAGCTGATCTACATCGCCGCGGCCGTCGTCGGCGGCTGCCTGCTCACCGGCGGCCACGGCTCCGCCGTCGGCCCGGTCTTCGGCGCCTTCATGTTCGGCATGGTGAACCAGGGCATCGTCTACGCCGGATGGAACCCCGACTGGTTCAAGGCCTTCCTCGGCGTCATGCTTCTCGGTGCCGTCCTCGTCAATCTGTGGGTCCGCCGCGCGGCGACCCGGAGGTGATCGGAAATGACCAGCAGGACACCCGGCACCGGCCGCACCGGCGACCACGAGGCCGCTGCCCACGGCGCCGCCCTCCGGGACGGCCCGCCCGGCGCGGACCGGCCGCTCGTCGAACTGCGCGGCGCCGGAAAGTCCTACGGCCACGTCCGCGCCCTGCACGGCGTCGACCTCGCCGTCCGCCCCGGCCGGGTGACCTGCGTCCTCGGCGACAACGGCGCCGGCAAGTCCACCCTCATCAAGATCGTCTCCGGACTGCACCGGCACACCGAGGGCGAGCTCCTCGTCGACGGCGAACCGGTGCGCTTCACCGGCCCCCGCGACGCCCTCGCCCGCGGCATCGCCACCGTCTACCAGGACCTCGCGACCGTCCCGCTGATGCCGGTGTGGCGCAACTTCTTCCTCGGCTCCGAGATGACCAAGGGGCCCTGGCCCGTGCGCCGCCTCGACATCGCCCGCATGAAACGGACCGCCGACGAGGAACTGCGCACCATGGGCATCGTCCTGGACGACCTGGAACAGCCCGTCGGCACCCTCTCCGGCGGCCAGCGCCAGTGCGTCGCCATCGCCCGCGCCGTGTACTTCGGCGCCCGCGTCCTCGTCCTGGACGAACCCACCGCCGCCCTGGGCGTCAGACAGTCCGGCGTGGTCCTGCGCTACATCGCCGCCGCCCGCGAACGCGGCCTCGGCGTCGTCCTCGTCACCCACAACCCCCACCACGCCCACCTGGTCGGCGACCACTTCGGCGTCCTGCGCCTGGGCACCCTCGAACTCAGCGCGGACCGCGCGGACATCACCCTCGAGGACCTCGTCCACCACATGGCGGGCGGCGCCGAACTCGCGGCGCTCGAACACGAACTGGCGCAGCACGGACCGGCGCGGACGGACGGGGCCGGCACGGCGGCGTCCCCCGGCCAAAAGCCGTCCGTCCCCGCGCCCGGCGCCGCCGGGGACGACACCACCGCGTCCACCGAAGGAAAGGCCTGACATGCCCCCGGTACTCGACCGCATCCGCGTCGGCTCCGCCCCCGACTCCTGGGGCGTCTGGTTCCCCGACGACCCCCGGCAGGTCCCCTGGGAACGCTTCCTGGACGAGGTCGCCGAGGCCGGCTACGAGTGGATCGAGCTCGGCCCCTACGGCTACCTCCCCACCGACCCGGCCCGGCTCGCCGACGAGGTGGCCCGGCGCGGCCTCAGGGTCTCCGCCGGCACCGTCTTCTGCGGCCTGCACCGCGGCCCCTCCGAGTGGGAGAGCGCCTGGGAACAGGCCGGCCGCGTCGCCTCCCTCACCCGGGCGATGGACGCGGAGCACCTCGTCGTCATCCCGTCCTTCTGGCGCGACGACCGGACCGCCGAGATCCTGGAGCCGCCGGAGCTGACCGGCGAGCAGTGGACCGAGCTGGCCCGGGGCATGGAACGCCTCGGCCGCCGGGTGCGGGACACCTACGGCCTGGACATCGTCGTCCACCCGCACGCCGACACCCACATCGACACCGAGGAGCACGTCGAGCGCCTCCTCGACGCCACCGACCCCGGCCTGGTGAACCTCTGCCTGGACACCGGGCACTACGCCTACTGCGGCGGCGACAGCGTCAAGCTGATCGAGACCTACGGCGAGCGCATCGGCTACCTCCACCTCAAGCAGGTCGACCCGGAGATCCTCGCCGAGGTGCGCGCGGACGGCGTACCGTTCGGGCCGGCCGTGCGGCGCGGGGTGATGTGCGAGCCGCCCTCCGGCGTGCCGGAGCTCGGCCCGGTGCTCACGGCCGCCCAGGCACTGGGCGTGGACCTGTTCGCCATCGTCGAGCAGGACATGTACCCCTGCGAGCCCGACAGGCCCCTGCCCGTCGCCGTACGCACCCGCAGGTTCCTGCGCTCCTGCGGAGCCTGACGGCGGGCACCCGGGGCATCCGGCCCTCCCCGCTCAGGCCCGCCGTGCCTCCGCCACCGTCACCGGGCGGTGCTCCCGCAGCGACAGGGCGCACGCCTCGGCGATCCAGCCCGCCTCCAGCGCGTCCTCGACCGTGCAGGGGGAGGGACGGACGCCCGCGACCACCTCGGTGAACGCGGTGAGCTCGGCACGGTAGGCGGCGGCGAAGCGGTCCAGGAAGAAGCCGTGCGCGGGACCGGCCGGGAAGACCGCGCCCGGCTCGACCGAACGCAGCGGCAGACCGTCCTCCAGACCGACGGCGATGGAGTCCGCGGAACCGTGGATCTCCATGCGCACGTCGTAACCCCGCGCGTTGTGACGGCCGTTGGAGACCACCGCGATCGTGCCGTCGTCCAGGGTGAGGAGCGCGCCGACGGTGTCCACGTCGCCCGCCTCCCGGATGAAGCCGGCCCCCCGGTTGCCGCCGACGGCGTACACCTCGACCACCTCGCGGCCCGTCACCCAGCGCACGGCGTCGAAGTCGTGCACCGAGCAGTCCCGGAAGATGCCCCCGGAGGCGGCGACGTACGCGGCCGGCGGCGGCGCCGGGTCCAGCGTGACCGACCGCACGGTGTGCAGCGTGCCCAGCTCACCGCCGCGCACCGCCGCCCGCGCCGCGGCGAACCCGGCGTCGAAACGGCGGTGGTAGCCGATCTGCACCGGCACCCCCCGGCCGGCGACCGCCTCGCGCACCTTCACGCCCTCCGCCATGGTGCGCGCGACGGGCTTCTCGCAGAAGACGGGCACACCGGCCTCGACGGCGGCCAGGATCAGCTCCGGATGGGCGTCGGTCGCGGCGGCGATCACCACCCCGTCCACCCCGGCGGCCAGCGCCGCCCCGGGCGAGGGGGCCACCTCGGCGCCGAACCGCGCGGCGGCGGCCTCCGCCGCGTCCGCGAACGGGTCGGCGACGACGAGCGAGTCGACGGTCTCCAGCGCGGACAGGGTCTCGGTGTGGAAGGCGCCGATGCGGCCGAGGCCGAGAAGGGCGATGCGCATGTGCTCCACTGCTCCTCGTACGGGTTGCCGTCGCGGATACGGGATATACGGGATATGTGCGGTGCGGGCACGGCGGCCGGCCCTGCCGGGACCGGGCACGGTCGTCACGTCCCGGCGCGCACCTCGGCCCAGGTCCCGGTCCCGGCCGACCGGACCATCGCGTCCAGCACGGCCGCGCTGTACACGGCGTCCGGGAGGGTGGCGCCGTGGGGGACGCCCTCGGCGACCGAGCGCAGGAAGCGGTACGCCTCCACCACCTTCAGGTCGTCGTAGCCCATGGCGTTCGCCGCCCCCGGCTGGAAGGCCGCGAACTCGCCGTGCCCCGGGCCGACGTGGACCGTGGCGACGGGCTGGTCCTGGTAGGCCGGACCGCGACCGACGCCCAGCTCGTTCATGCGGCGGAAGTCCCAGAACACCGCGCCCCGCGTGCCGTGCACCTCGAAGCCGTAGGCGTTCTGCTCGCCGACCGAGACCCGGCACGCCTCCAGGACGCCGCGGGCACCGGAGGCGAACCGCAGCAGGCAGCCCACGTAGTCCTCGTTCTCCACCGGGCCGGGCCCGCCGCCCGGGGCGCGCGCGTGTCCGGCCGTCGCGGTGGCGGGCCGGGGCCGCTCGGGTACGAAGACCGCCGTGTCGGCCGTCAGGGACGTGATGTCACCGAGCAGGAACCGGGCGAGGTCGGCACCGTGCGAGGCCAGGTCGCCGAGCACCCCGCTGCCGCCGCGCTCACGCTCGTAACGCCAGGTCAGCGCCGCCTCGGGGTGAGCCGCGTAGTCGCTGAAGAGACGGATGCGGGCGTGCGTGACGGTGCCGATCTCCCCGGCGGCGATCAGCTCGCGGGCGGCCTCCACGGCGGGCGCGTTGCGGTAGTTGAAGCCGACGGCACCCTGCACGCCGGCCTTCGCCACGGCGTCGGCCACCGCGCGGGCGTCCTCCAGGGTCAGCCCGACCGGCTTCTCGATCCAGATGTGCTTGCCCGCCCCGGCCATCGCCACACCGATCTCCCGGTGCAGGAAGTTCGGGGCGGTGATGCTGACCGCGTGGACCCGGGGATCCGCGGCCACCTCGCGCCAGTCGCGGGTCGTCGAGGCGAAACCGAACTGCGCGGCGGCCTCCTCGGCCCGCCCCGGCACCTCCTCGGCGACCGCCACCGGCTCGGGGCGGAGGGGGAGTTGCGGATAGTGGTGGCGGACCCGGGCGTACGCCCGCGCGTGCACCCGGCCCATCCAGCCGAAACCGACGACGGCGACACCCAGCGCGTCCACCATGAGAGCCCCTCTTCGGGCCGGTCCCTGTCCTGTCCCGCCCACCCTGTGCGGAGCTCCCACATCATGTCAACCTTTTGACAGGACAAAGCCTGGCGCGAGGTCAGGCGTCGCGTCGGCGCAGCACCGCGGAACCGGCGGCGTAGCAGGCGAGCGACCACACCACGAGGACCAGCAGCGCGGTGCCGCCACCGTAGGGATCGTGGCCCTGGGTGAGCAGCACGGTGCCGGCGACGCTCGGCATGTGGTCGGAGACGGTCTCCAGCCACCGCGCGCCGACGGCACCCATCAGCGGGGGCAGGGCGAGCAGCACCATGATGAGTGTCGTGATGGTTCCCGCGGCGCTGCGCAGCACGCTGCCGATCCCCACCGACATCACCGCGAGCGCGGCCAGGTACACGCCGGCGCCGAGCGCGGTGCCGAGCAGTTCGCCACCGGTGTAGTCGCCGTGGCCGTTCATCAGGGGCGCTGCGACCAGGGTGCCCAGCACACTGAACGCACAGCCCGCGACCGCCACGACGGCCGTGACCACGAGGGTCTTGGACCGGAGCATCCGGCCCCGCGCCGGAACGGCCTGCAGGGTGGTGCGGACGGAACCGCTGGAGTACTCGCCCGTGAGCGCCAGGGTCGCGAGGACCACGACGGTGAGCTGGGAGATGAGGAACGCCTGCGACGCGTGGTGCGGAGCCGGCGCGGTCACGTCGATGCCCTTCCTCGCGCTGGCGTCGGCCGACGCGCCGACCATCGCGGCGAAGCCCACGGTGAGCAGCAGGCCGACGGCGAGATTCCACCAGGTGGCGCGCACGCTCCACAGCTTCGTCCACTCGAACGCGAGGGCCCCTTTGAACCCGCCGCCCTTGCCGGGGCCGGTGAACCGGGGACGGGGGGTCGTTGTCGTCGTCATGCCGGATCACGCCTTCGGGGTACTGGGAGTCGTGAGGGTCTGGGAGAGGGCGGGCGCGCCGTACTCCACGCTGTCCGCGGTGAGTTCCATGTAGGCCTGCTCCAGGCTGGCCCGCCGCATACCGAGTTCGTGGATCGGGACCCGGTGGGCGAACGCCAGGTCGCCGATCTCCCGCAGGGTGGCGCCGACGACGATGAGTTCGTCGGGCTCCAGGTCCGCTCCCCGGTCCACCCGCAGGCCGTGCCGGCGCAGTTCCCGCTCCAGCGTTTCGGTCTCGGACGTCCGGACGCGGGCGGCGGTCAGTGAGCTGCCGGCGATCACCTCGTCCATGGGGGCGTCCGCCAGTATCCGGCCCCGGCCGATGACCAACAGGTGGTCGGCGGTCTCCTGCATCTCGCTCATCAGGTGGCTGGAGACCAGCACCGTCCGCCCCTCGGCCGCCAGCGAACGCATCAGCTCCCGCACCCACCGCACACCGTCCGGATCGAGGCCGTTGACCGGCTCGTCGAAGAGCAGCACCTCCGGATCGCCGAGCAGCGCCGCGGCGATGCCCAGCCGCTGGCCCATTCCGAGGGAATACGAACCGACCCGCTTCCCGGCGACCTCCGTGAGCCCGACGGTCTCCAGGACCTCACCGACCCGGGACGCGGGGATGCCGTTGCTGCGGGCCAGTCCGAGCAGATGGCGGTGCGCCGAGCGGCCGGGGTGACAGGCCCGCGCGTCGAGGAGCGCGCCGACCCTGCGCAGCGGGTGGCGCAGTTCCCCGTACCGTCTCCCTCCCACCAGCACCCGCCCCGAGGTCGGTGTGTCGAGGCCGACGATCATCCTCATGGTGGTCGACTTGCCCGCGCCGTTCGGTCCGAGGAAGCCCGTGACCTTCCCCGGGGCGATGGTGAACGAGAGGTCCGAGACGGCTGCCTTGTCGCCGTACCGTTTGGTCAGCCGATCCGACGTGATCATTTTCTCGTCGCTCCTTCCGATGGCATGCCCGGCACGCTAGGGAGCGAGGGGCGGCGGGGACATCTGGCGAAAGGCAGCGAACACGTTGACTTTCGGCAGGTCCCGGGGCGGGAGGCGTTCTTGTAGCGTTCCGGCATGCACAGATGGCAGGGCATACGCCGGCTGACCGGACATCTCCTGCGGAACGTGGCCGCAGACCGGCCCTTCACCCGGCCCGGCGACCACGGGCTGCTCCTCGTGCTGCTGGCCCCTTCCGCCCTCGACACGCAGGTGCCGACCACCGTCCCGGCCGTGTGGCTGACCGCGTGTCTGGTCGTCGCGATCGCGGTGGCGGTACGGCGTGCGGCTCCGCTGGCGTCCCTGTCGCTTGCGGCGCTGCTCGCCCTCTTCCTGCCATGGTTCGGCGCCAGTGCGTGGCTCGCGGTGGCGGCCGCGGTGCTGAGCTGGGGCGCCGGCCGGCGGCTGCCCCGCATCTGGCCCGCGCAGGTGGTGTTCGCCGGTGCCGCGGCGGCCGGTATCGCCCTGGTGGGCGCGCTCGCCGGGACCGAGGACGCGCTGAGCCTGCTGATGCTCCAGTTCGCCTCCTGTGTGCTGCCGTGGTGGGCCGGCAACTGGCGCCGGCAGCGTGCCGCGCTGGCCCACGCGGGCTGGGAGCACGCCGAGCGACTGGAGTGGCGGCAGCGCTACGTCGCCGAGCAGGTGCGCTCCAGGGAACGGTCCCGTATCGCCCAGGACATCCATGATTCTCTGGGCCATGAGCTGAGTGTGATGGCCCTGCTCGCCGGCGGACTGGAACTGTCCGAGGAGCTGTCCGGCGAACACCGCGCCGCCGCCCGCCGCTTACGGGAACGCTGCACCCTCGCCACCGAGCGGCTGCACGAGGTCGTCGGGCTGCTGCGCGAGGACACCGGGCCCTCCCTGGTGCCCGCCCACGAGTCGATCGCCCAGCTCGTGCGCCGCTTCGAGGGGGCGACCGCGCCGGTGGACTTCCGCGAGGAGGGCGCGGCACCCGCGCCGGGTGTGCCCAGACTGGCCGACCTCGCGGCCTACCGGGTGGTGCAGGAGGCCCTGACCAACTCGGCCAAGCACGCGCCGGGCGCACCGGTCGCCGTACGGGTGGTCCGTACACGGGACGAGACCGTGGTGTCGGTCGTCAACGAAAGGACGCCCGACGGCGAAAGCCCGGCCGCCGCCGGCAGTGGTGCCGGTCTGATCGGCCTGGACGAGCGCGTCCGCCTGGCGGGTGGGACCCTGCGGGCCGGTCCGCGCAAAGGCGGCTTCGAGGTGCACGCACGACTCCCGCACAGCCCGGTGGCGGTACCGCCCAGGACGCCGGATCCGCCGGGGTACGACGCGGTGGGCCCGGCCGGTCCCGCCCCGGCACGCCGGCAGTCGGGGCCGGCCGGTGGCGTCGGTACGGACGAGGACGCGGAAACCCCACCGGGCGAGGACGCGTGGGCCGGTGACCGGCCGGACAGGAGCACGTCGCGGACGGTGTTGTCGCTCACCAGGGCCCGGCTGCGCGGCGACGCCAGGCGGGCCGCGCTCGTACCGGCGCTGCTCGGCACGGCGATCGTGGCCCTCCTCGCCGGCCTCTACATCGGCACCTCGGCGACCACGTCGGTCACACCCGCGGACTACGGGCGCATCCGGGTCGGCGAGACGCGCGCGGAACTCGAGGCGGTGCTCCCGTCGCGGCGGATCGGGAAGCCGCCGCCCGCCCTGACGGAACCGGTCGCTCCGCCGGGCGCCGCGTGCGAGTACTACCGGGCGAGCGAGGGCCTGCTCGACTTCACCGGCACGATGTACCGGCTGTGCTTCACGGATGATGTCCTGGTGGCCAAGGACAGACTCTGAACACGGGGTCCGGACGCGCGCTCCGGACGAGGGCTCCGGAAACGGATGCCGGACAGCCACGACCGAGAGCATCACGAAAGGACCGGATGATCCGCGTACTGGTCGCCGACGACGAGACCATCGTGCGGGCAGGCGTCCGCGCCATCCTGACCACCGAGCCGGGCATCGAGGTGGTCGCCGAGGCCGCCGACGGACGCGAGGCCGTCGAGCTGGCCCGCAGACACCGCCCCGACGTGGCGCTGCTCGACATCCGGATGCCGGAGCTGGACGGCCTGGAGGCCGCGGGGGAACTCCGCACCACCAACCCGGACACCGCGGTGATCGTCCTCACCACCTTCGGCGAGGACCGGTACATCGAGCGGGCTCTGGACCAGCAGGTGGCCGGTTTCCTGCTCAAGGCGTCCGACCCCCGGGACCTGATCTCCGGGGTGCGTGCGGTGGCCGCAGGGGGAGCGTGCCTGTCCCCGCTGGTGGCACGCCGGCTGATGACCGAACTGCGCAGGGCGCCCTCGCCCCGCTCGGCGGCCTCGGGGGAGCGCGTCGCCGTGCTGTCCGCCCGGGAGCGCGAGGTTCTGGGCATGCTGGGCGCCGGTCTGTCGAACGCCGAGATCGCCCGGCGCATGCACCTGGTCGAAGGCACCGTCAAGGCGTACGTCAGTGCCGTTCTCCAGCAGTTGGGTGTGCGCAATCGGGTGCAGGCGGCGATCATCGCCTACGAGGCGGGGCTGGTCGAGGGAGCTGACCGGAGCTGACATACGCCGTCGGCCGTGCCGAGGGAAGCGGCCGGCGGAGCGGTCCCACCCGGCGATGAGGTAAGGTTGACCTGCGCGTTCACACGGAAGGGCCGCACGGCACCCGTACGGCGCGCACCGGGACGTGGCGCAGCTTGGTAGCGCACTTGACTGGGGGTCAAGGGGTCGCAGGTTCAAATCCTGTCGTCCCGACTCGTGAGAGTCGCAGTTCGGGGCCTGACGCGGAGACATACGCGTCAGGCCCCGACTCATTTCCGTGAACCGGTGGTGCCGGTGGTGCCGGTGGTGCCGGTGGGGTCACCGGGGCCGGTCGCGGAGGTGTCCGGGGCCGGGGTCGGGGCCCGGTTCCCGTCCGCCGGCCGGTTGTCGCCGTCGGCCTCCAGTTCGCCCACCGCGCGCTCCCACAGCTCCGGGAGCAGCTCGCCGTGCGGCAGGGCGCGGTCGGTCACGAAGGAGACGCCGGCCCGGTCACCGAAGAAGGACAGGCCCACGCCGAGGAGATGCCCCGGCACGAGCAGGGGGAGCAGCGCGACGTCCGTCACCTGCGTGTCACCCAGGGTCCCCTTGTCGGCGAGCGGCATGGACGTCGCCATGACGTCGGTGACCTGGGGGGAGAGCATCCTGCGCAGGTACCACTCGGTCGGCCGGTCCGGCATCCAGCGGACCAGGTCCTGAACGGCCTGCCGCCAGGGCCCGCTCCGCAGTTTCCGGGTCGACGCCGTGACCCGCTCGAGCCGCCACCGGGCCGCGTCGTCCCCGCCGGAGAGGACACCGCGTGCCGGGGCGCCGCGCACCGGCAGTTCCAGCGGCAGGGCGAACACCCGGTTGCCCCACGCCTGTTCCTCCTCCGGGCGGCGCGCGTCGAAGGGCAGCAGCGCCGTCACCCGCGGAAGCCGCACCCCGGACCGCTCGGACCAGGACGCCAACGCCCCGGCGAGCGCGGCCAGATGAGCGTCATGAGCCGAACCTCCGGCCGCCGCGCCGATCCGGCGCAGCGTGTCCGTCGGCACACGGCCCCGCCACAGCCGCCGTTCCCCCGAGGGCAGGAAGGGGACCGACGGACGCCTGCGGCGGACGGTGAGGGCGCCGGCCGTGAACGCCGCGCCCAGACCGACGGCCGTGCCCACCCGCCGGGGCAGATCCGCGGGGCGGCTCTTCTCCGGCACCGGACGGGCGGAGAACTCCCGTCCGTCCAGCATGGCCCGGAAGGCGGTAGCGGCGGCCGCACCGTCCTGACAGGCGTGACGGAAACGGTGGCACACCGCGTACTCCTCGGCCGCGTGGCCGTGGATCAGCCACACACCCCAGTAGGCACCGGGCGCGAAGGGCGAGTTGAGCGCGGTGTGCAGGGCGGCGTCCCATCCCTCGGGGCCCTCGGCGACCACTTCGTGGACATGCCGGTCGACGGCGAAGTCCGCGTCCGGCCGCCACCGGGGGCGCCGCGTACCGCCCTCCAGACGGCTCGTCAGCAGCGGCAGCCGGACCAGACGGAAGGCCACGTACGCACGCAGGTCCGCGAGGCTCGGGGGCGGACCGCTCAGATACGCGATGCCGCCGGCGTCCCAGCGGACGTCGGGACGGCGGCGTTCCATGGCGAGGAACGCGCGGTCGACCGCGTGCGTGTCGTAGACGGGGGAGGGAGAGGGGGAAGGAGCGGCGGACCGGGGGGAGGGGACGGACGCTGGCAACGGGGCTCCCTTTCACGACGACGGAGGACCGGGACGGGTGCGGGACCGGGGCGGGCGGTGGACCGGGGTGGGGCGAACGGGTGGTCCGGCTGTCCCGGTCGGCAGGCCGGGACAACTGGCCCTGCGGGCACCGGTCGGGCACAGCCGCCGGCACCGGCGGGTCGCGGCCGTGGTGAACGCGCAGCCCCCGGCAGGGATCAGCACGGTTTATATCCGTCCGCGGCGAGTGGCCGGGCCCGCCCACGTGTCCGGCGCCCGCGCCACATGCGGAGCGGCGCGCTGTGCCGGTGGACACGGGACGTGCCACCACCGTTCCGCCGCCCTTCAGGAGTTCACCCGAAAGCGGGACACGCGCACCGGGCGGCCCGTCCCCGCCGACCGTCCTCGCCGCGCTCGCACGGCCCGTTCTCCCCGGCCCGGTACGCGTTCTGCGACGTCCACGGCGTCATGACGTGCGTAATCCGTTCGGGTGGGCCGGTGGGAACGGGTCTCCGGCGCCGTCCGCCGTCTGACACTGTGTGCCTTGCGCCGGGCCCGGCGGGCCGGGAACGGACCGAGGGGAAGCCCCGGCGAGGCCGGGAACCGGGGGACCGGCGGGCACCCGCCGCACCGGCCCGGACCGGCGGGCCGCGCGCGACACGACTGCTCGGGGCGTGCCTCGCAGGACCGGCCGCCTCCCGCCACCCGCCCTCCCGCTCCCGCCGCCGCCCGCGCATCCGCACCGCGCACCGTCACCGCACCCACCGGTCCCGTCCCTTCCGGAACCCTTGGAGACAAGGTCATGCACGTCGCCCTCACCGGTGCCACCGGCTTCCTCGGTCTGCGCCTGTTACGTGGCCTGCTCGACCGGCACCGGACGGTGACCGTCCTGGCCCACGCCGGGTCGGGCGACGCGCTGCACCGGATCACCCGTTGCTTCCGGCTGACCGGCACGCCCGAGCCGTTCGTCGCCGCGCTGCCCGACCGGCTGCGCGTGGTAGAGACCGACCTGGAGCAGCCCGGGCTGGGACTGTCCGCGCGGGCCTTCCGCGACCTGGCCGACGGTCTCGGCGAGCTGTGGCACAGCGCGGGCAGCATCAACCTGGAGGGCGACCTCTCCGAGTTGCGCCGGACCAACGTCGACGGGACCCGGCACGTCCTCGAACTGGCCGCCGCGGCACGCGGACGCCCCGTGGTCCACCACGTGAGCACCGCGTTCGTCGCGGGACGCCGGCGCGAGGGAGTGGCGTACGAGGACGAGCTGGACGACGCGCACGGCTTCGAGAACGCCTACGAACGCTCCAAGTACGAGGCGGAGAAGCTGATCCACGCCTGGTCGCGGCGGCACCGCCGCCCGGTCGTGGTGCTGCGGCCGAGCATCCTGGTCACCGACCTGCCCCCGCATCCGGACCTTCCCCGGCACCCCCTCCAGGTGGTCGAACGGATCCTGCGCGACGCACGGGACGCCACGGCCCCCGGCAGCGACAGCAGGGGACCCGGCCCCGACGGCACGCCCGCGGCCGGGACTGGCGGCCGGCCCCGGGTCCGCCTGGTGGGCCATCCGCACGGCCGGCTGAACCTGGTCCAGGTGGACCACGCGGCCGAGGTCATGCTGCGGCTGGCCGGCCGGACGCCCTCCGCAGGCGTCGACACCTACCACGTCGTCCACGACCGCGACGTGCCCGTGTCCCTGATCACGGCCCTGCTGGAGCGGCTGGTCCCGTTCTCCTTCGACCTGGTCCCCGAGAAGCCGCACTCCCCGACGGACCTGGAGGAAATGGTGGACTTCTATCCGGGGCTGACCGCCTATCTCACCCACCGCCGACGCTTCGACGACACCAGGGTCCGGTCCCTGCTCGGGCCGGCGGCGGTCTCCGCGCGGGTGGACCTGGACTACCTGTCGTCCGGCCTGATGCCCGACCGGACGCCGGCCGGAGGGCCCGACGAATTGCCGGCCGGGGCGCCGGCCGGACGCACCCGCGCCCGTTCACCGGTCGCCCCCGCGGCCGCCCTCCCGTCCGTCCGGAACGCCTGACCCGCGCCCCCTCCTCTCTGGAGCCCCCGTGTCCGTCCTCTCCCCGCCCCACGACCCCGCCGCGTCCCGGCCGGTCTTCTCGCCCGAGGAGATCGCCGTCCGCGCCCGGCGCATCCGGGAACCCGTCCACATCGTCAGCGGACCCAGCGGCCGCGAACGGGGCCTCGCCACCGGCCCCGTCCCCGACGGCCCGGTGCTCGGCACCCTGCCCCCGCTCTACCCCGAATGGCTCGGCGGCCGCACCTTCTGCGAGGCGCACGGCGTCCGGTTCCCCTACGTCGCGGGCGAGATGGCCAACGGCATCGCCACCACCCGGATGGTGTCGGCGATGGCCCACGCGGAGATGCTCGGTTTCTTCGGCGCCGGCGGACTCGCCCACGACGAGGTGGAACGAGCCGTCCACACCCTCGCCGACGAACTGCGCACCCGCCCCAACTGGGGCGTGAACCTCATCCACTCCCCGGCCGAACCCGCCCTGGAGCTCCGCGTCGCCGAACTGCTGCTGCGCCACGGTGTGCCCCGGATCTCGGCGTCGGCGTACATGGAACTGACCCCGGCCGTCGTGCTGTGCGCGGCCCGGGGACTGCGCCGCGAGCCCGACGGCGGCATCGCACGGCGCACCCGGATCCTCGCCAAAGTCTCCCGGCCCGAGGTGGCCGAGCGGTTCCTCTCACCCGCCCCGGCCGACATCCTGGACCACCTCGTCCGCCAGGGACGGCTCACGGCGGAGGAGGCCCGGCTGGCGGCCGAGGTGCCGGTGGCTGAGGACATCACGGTGGAGGCCGACAGCGGCGGCCACACCGACAACCGGCCGCTGCCCGCCCTGCTGCCCCGCATCGCCCTGCTCCGCGACGCGCTGTGCCGCCGCCTCGGCTACCGCGCCCCGGTCAGGATCGGCGCCGCAGGCGGCCTCGGCACCCCCGACGCGGTGGCCGCCGCCTTCGCCCTCGGCGCCTCCTACGTCGTCGTCGGCTCGGTGAACCAGACGGCCGTCGAGGCGGGCCTGTCCGACGACGCGAAGGCCATGCTCTGCGAGGCGGACGTCGCCGACGTGGCGATGGCACCGGCCGCGGACATGTTCGAACTGGGCGTCACCCTGCAGGTCCTGTCCCGGGGCACGATGTTCGCCCAGCGCGCCGGACGCCTGTACTCCGCCTACCGGACGTACGGCTCGCTGGAGGAGATCCCCGACGCGACCCGCACCGCCCTCGAACGGGACGTGCTGCGCGCCTCCTTCGACGAGGTGTGGCAGCGCACCCGCGCCTTCTGGGAACGGCGCGACCCCGCCGAGATCGACCGGGCCCGGGCCGACCCCAGACACCGTATGGCGCTGGTCTTCCGCTGGTACCTGGGCAGCTCCAGCCGGTGGGCCGTCACCGGCGAGAGTGCCCGGCGCACCGACTACCAGATCTGGTGCGGGCCGGCCATGGGCGCGTTCAACCGGTGGGTCGCCGGCACCTTCCTCGCCGAACCGGCCAACCGGACCGTCGTGGGGATCGCCCACCACCTGCTGGAGGGCGCCGCGGTACTCACCCGTGCCCACCAACTGCGCGCCCACGGTGTCCCGTTGCCGCCCGAAGCGCTCACCTTCACCCCCGGGGAGACAGCATGAACGGCGACGCGGACACCGCCGGGACACCGGCCGGGACCGGCCCCTTCCCGGGCGGGACCGCGACAGCCGCACCCGCACAGGTCCCCGTCGCCGTGGTCGGTGCCGGGGCCCTGGTGCCCGGCGCCACGGACACCGCCGGCTACTGGCGGATCCTGACCGGCGGCCGGGACCTGATGACGGAAGTGCCCCCCTCCCGCTGGCTGCCGGAGGACCACTACGACCCCGACCCGGCCGCCCCCGACAAGACGTACGCCCGCCGCGGCGCCTTCCTGCCGGAGGTCGACTTCGACCCGATGGCCTACGGCGTGCCGCCCACCAGCCTCCCGGCCACGGACACCGCCCAGCTGCTCGCCCTGATGGTCGCCGACCAGGTGCTCACCGACGCGGGCGGCCTCGGCGGCGTCGACCGGGACCGGGTCGGCGTCGTGCTCGGCGCCGCCGCCCTGGAACTGCTCCCGCACATGTACGGACGCGCCCACCGCCCGGCGTGGCTGAGGGCGCTGCGCGAGAGCGGGCTGCCCGAGGCCGAGGCACAGGGCGTGTGCGACCGCATCGCCGCGCACTTCAGCCCCTGGCAGGAAGCGACCTTCCCCGGCCTGCTCGGCAACGTCGTCGCCGGCCGGATCGCCAACCGCTTCGACCTGCACGGCGTCAACCACACCACGGACGCCGCCTGCGCCAGCTCCCTCGCGGCCCTGTCCACCGCGGTCGGCGAACTGGCCCTGGGCCGGGCGGACCTGGTGATCAGCGGAGGCGTGGACACCGGCAACGACATCGGCATGTTCCTGTGCTTCTCCAAGACACCCGCGCTGTCCCGCACCGGCGACTGCCGCCCCTTCTCGGACGCCGCCGACGGCACCATGCTCGGCGAGGCCGTCGTCATGTACGCACTGAAACGGCTGTCCGACGCGGAACGGGACGGAGACCGGATCCACGCCGTGATCCGGGGCATCGGCGCCTCCTCCGACGGCCGCAGCACCGCGGTCTACGCACCGCTGCCCGAGGGCCAGGCACGCGCCCTGCGACGGGCCTACGCGCAGGCGGGCTACGGACCGGAGACCGTGGAGCTGGTCGAGGCGCACGGAACCGGCACGAAGGCCGGGGACCACGCCGAACTCACCGCCCTGCGCCAGGTGTTCGGGGAGACCGGACGCCCGGACGGCCAGTGGTGCGCGATCGGCTCGGTCAAGTCGCAGATCGGCCACACCAAGTGCGCGGCCGGCGCGGCGGGGCTCCTCAAGGCGGTCATGGCCCTGCACCACAAGGTGCTCCCGCCGACCATCAAGGTGGACCGGCCGGCCCCCGCGGCCGCCGACCCCGACGGCCCCTTCTACGTCAACACCGAGCCCCGGCCGTGGGTGCGGCCCGCCGGCCATCCGCGCCGGGCCTCGGTCTCCAGCTTCGGCTTCGGCGGCAGCAACTTCCACGTCACCCTGGAGGAGTACGAGCCCCGGGACACCGGCGGCCGGCTGCCGCCGCGTCACCGCGGCGTGCCGGACGAACTCTTCCTGTTCAGCGGCTCGTCACCGTCCGACCTCGTACCGCCGCTGCCCCACGCCGGCCGGCCGACGGCCGAGCCGGCCAGGGAGAGCCGGCACGCCTTCTCGCCCACCGACCCGCTGCGGCTGGCCGTCGTCGCCACCGGCACCGAGGACCTGCGGGAGAAGTGCGAGCAGGCCCTCGCACGGATCCGGCGCCACCCCGGCACATCGTTCTCCGCACCGGCCGGCGTCCACTACGCGAGCGGTGACCCCGAGCCCGGCCGCCTCGCGTTCCTCTTCCCCGGCCAGGGCTCCCAGTACGTCGGGATGGGGTCCGGCCTGGCGATGCTGTCGCCGGCCGCCCAGGCCGTGTGGGACCGGCTGGGCAACACCGCCTTCGACGGCCGGCCCCTGCACCGGACGGTCTTCCCGCCGCCCGCCTTCACCGACGGGGAACGCGCCGCACAGGCCGCCGCACTGGCCGCCACCGAACGGGCGCAGCCCGCGCTCGCGGTGCACGCCCTCGCCCTGCTGGAGGTCCTCGCCACCCTCGGACTGCGCCCCGACTGCGCGGCCGGCCACAGCTTCGGCGAACTGGTGGCACTGCACTGCGCGGGCGTCCTCGACGCCGAGGCACTGGTCGGCCTCGCCCGCAGACGCGGCGAACTGATGCGCGACGCGGCCGGCACCCCCGGCGCGATGCTGGCCGTGCACGCCGGCCACGACCGCGTACGGGAGATCCTCGCCCGCGACACCTCCGGCGGCATCTGGCCCGCCAACCACAACTCCCCGCGCCAGACGGTCCTCTCCGGCACGGTGGAGGCCGTGCTGCGCGCCGAGGAGGCGTTCGCGGCCGAGGGCGTCGGCACCCACCGGCTGACCACGTCGGCCGCCTTCCACAGCCCGCTGGTCGCCGGGGCCGCCGAACCCCTCGCCGCCCACCTGCGCACGGTCCCGCTCTCCGCCCCCCGGATCGACGTGTACGGCAACGCGGACGCGGCCCCCTACCCGTCGTCGCCCGACGAGGTACGCCGCCGCATCGCCGGCCACCTCGCCGCACCGGTCCTCTTCCAGGACCAGATCGAGGCGATGTACGCGGCCGGTGTGCGCACCTTCGTCGAGGTCGGCGCGGGCGCCGCGCTGACCGGCCTGGTCGGGCAGATCCTCGGCGACCGCGCGCACACGGCCGTCCCCCTGGACCGGCAGGGCCGTTCCGGCGTCACCACCCTGCTCACCGCCCTCGGCGCGCTCGCCGTCCGCGGCGTCCTCCTCGGCCTCGAACCCCTCTGGGCCCCGTACGCCCCGCCCGCACCCGCGTCCGGGGCGAAGCCGGACCGGCCCCGGATGACCGTCAGGATCAGCGGCGCCAACCTGCCCCACCCGACCGCCCCGCCGTCCGCCTCCGGACCGGCGTCGCCCGCGCCCGCACCAGAACCCGCACCCGCACCCGCACCCATGCCCGAAACCCCGGTGGTCCCCATGCCCGCGTACGACCCCGCCCCCGCCCCGGCCCCCTGGACGCCGGAGCCCGCCCGCGAGTCGCAGTCCGCCCACGTCGCCGTCCGGTCGCAGGACCCCGCGCCCGCTCTCGCCCCGGCCGCCGACTGGTACGCCGCGGTGGAGAGCGTGCAGCGGGAGACGGCCCAGGCCCACGCGGCCTGCCAGCGGATGCTGACCGACAGCCACCTCGCCTTCCTGCGCATGACCGAGACCACCCTGGCCGCGATGCTCGGCGCACCGGACACGGCCGCGACGCCGCAGGCCCCGGTGGGCCCCGCGCCCCTGCCGGCCCCCCGCACCGCACCACCGCAGCGCGACCCGGCACCCCCGGCCGGCCTCCTCCCCACCGAACCCGGACCCGCGCCCGCTCCCGAAGCCGTCCCCGTCCCCGTCCCCGCTCCCGGGCGCGCCGAGCCCGCCGTGGCCGCCGCACCCGCGCCGGCCGTCCCCGAGGAGCACGCCCCGGCCGTCACCGTCCCGGCGCAGTCCCCGGCACCGGAGACCGGCACCACGCCCATGTCGGCGCCCGAACTGGAGGAACTGCTGATCTCCGTGGTGGCCCGGCTCACCGGCTACCCGACCGACATGCTCCACGCGGACATGGAACTGGAGGCCGACCTGGGAGTCGACTCGATCAAGCGCGTCGAGATCCTGTCGGCCGTACGCCGCGAAGTGGGCGACATGCCGACGGGGGACGTCGCACGGCTCGGCGGGCTGCGCACGCTCCGCGAGATCGTCGACGCGCTCACCGGATCCGACGGCGGGACACCGGACATCACGGAACCGGCCCCCGCGGCCCCGGCCGTCCCGACGGACCCCGCCCCGCAGACTCCCGCCCCGGCCGCCGACATCGTCCCGGCCGCCGACGCCGGACCGGAGGCCGCGCTGACGAGGCTGGTGCAGCGCGCGGTGGCGTCCGCGCCGTCCGGGCTCGCGACGCCGGGGCTCCTGGACGGCCCGCTCGTGGTGACGGGCGGATCCCCCGACGGCACCGCGCTCGCCGGCCTCGTCGCGCGCAAGCTGGCCGAGCGCGGCGTGGACGCCACCGCGGTGACGGACGTGCCCGACGACGCGTGCCGGGTCGTCCACCTCGGCGCCCTGACGGCGAGCGGCACGCCCGAGGAGGCGCGGGAGGTCCATCTCTCGGCGTTCCGCGCGGCGCGCACCGTGGCGGCGCGGGCGGCCCGCGGCGAGGGCGCCCTGTTCGTGACCGTGCAGGACACCGGGGGCGACTTCGGACTCGGCGGCCACGCGCCCGGCCGCGCGTGGCTGGGCGGCGTCGCCGCCCTGGCCAGGACCGCCGCGAAGGAGTGGCCGGACGCCTCGGTCCGGGCCCTGGACTGCGAGCGGGGCGGCCGCGGGGACGAGGAGGTCGCCGAGGCGGTCGTACGGGAGCTGTTCGAGGGCGGACCCACTCCGGAGGCCGGACTGCGTGCCGACGGCACCCGCACCGTCCCGCGCGTGCTGCCCGCGCCGGTGACGCCCGCCGACGCACCGAGGATCACCTCCGAGTCGGTGATCGTGGCCACCGGCGGCGCCCGCGGCGTGACCGCCGCCGCACTGCTGGACCTGGCCCGGACGCACCGCCCGCGGATCGTGCTGCTCGGCAGGACCGCGACCGGACCCGAACCCGAGGGGCTCGCCTCGGCCACCGACGAACCGGCCCTCACCCGGCTGCTCGCCGAACACCCCGCGGGCGAGCCGGACCCGTCACCCGCCCGGCTCACGGCCCGGGCCCGGGAGATCCTGGCCGCACGCGAGGTGCGGGCGACGGTGACGGCGCTGGAGGCGGCCGGCTCCCCGGTCCGCTACGTCCGGGTGGACACCCGCGACGGCGAGGCGGTCGCCGCCGCCCTGCGCGAGGTGCGCGAGACCTGGGGACCGGTCACCGGCATCGTGCACGGAGCGGGCGTACTGGCCGACAAACGGATCGCCGACAAGACCGAGGAACAGGTCGGCCGGGTGATGTCCACCAAGGTGGAGGGGGTGCGCGCGCTGCTGGACGCGACGGCCGGCGACCCGCTGGACGTGATCTGCCTCTTCTCCTCCGTGGCCGCCGTCTTCGGCAACGCGGGGCAGAGCGACTACGCCATGGCCAACGAGATCCTCGGCCAGGTCGCCTCCGCCGAGCAGGCCCGCCGCCCCGGCTGCCTGGTGCGCTGCCTCGCCTGGGGGCCGTGGCGGGGCGGCATGGTGACGCCCGCCCTGGCCGAGCACTTCGGCCGCACCGGCGTCCCCCTCATCCCCCTGGCGCGGGGCGCGTCCGCCTTCACCGCCGAACTGGACGGCACGGCCGGTGAGGTCCGCGTCGTCCTGGCGGCCGGGGAGGAACCGGCCGCCCTGTCCCCGGCGGGCGGCCCGCGACCGGCACAGGTGCCCGTCCGGGCGGACCGCCTGCCCCAGCTCGCCGACCACGCGCCCGCCGGAGTGCCCGTGCTGCCGGTGGCCATGGTCCTGAACTGGTTCGCCGGCGCGGCCAGGGCCTGGCTGCCGGACGCCGGCCCCCTCGTCCTGCACGACCTGCGGGTGTACCGGAAGTACGCCCTGCCCGGCCTGGCCGGCGCCGGTCACCTGCTCACCGTGCACGGCGGCCGGGACACGGCCGGCACACCGTCGGGCCTGGAGGCGGAACTGCGGGGCGAGGACGGCACGGTCCACTTCCGTGCCGTCCTGGACACCTGGACCGAAGAGGACGCCCGGCCCGGAGAGGGCCCCCGGACCGGGGCAGCACAGGAGACCGCCTGGGCCACCCCGGAGCGCCTCGAACCCCTGGACGGCCCGGACGGCGCCGATCCGTACGACGGCGAACTCCTCTTCCACGGCCCCCTCTTCCACTGCCTGCGCACGCTCCACGGAGTCTCCGAGCACGGCGCCGAGGCCACGGTGGCCGGCGTGCGCGCCCTGGAGTGGCCGGGCGGCCCCTGGCCCCTCGACCCGGCCGCCGTCGACGGCGCCCTCCAGCTCGCCCTCCTCTGGGCGCGGCGGGCGCTCGGCGCGGCGACGCTGCCGATGGCCGTCGCGGAGTGCCGGGTCCACCGGCCCGGCCCGGTGGACGGCACCGTGCGGTGCGTGGTGCGCGGCCGCAGGACCCACGGCACCGGGGCACGCTGCGACGCGGCGCTGATCGACGCCGACGGAGCCGTACGCCTGGAGCTGCTCGGCGTGGAACTCGTGAACCGGCCCTCCTGAACCGGCCCTTCCGAGCCGCCCCCGCCCGTCAGCGCGCCGCCGGCCCGCCGCCGGCCCCGTCCGCCGTGGAGTGAGACCCGTATGTCATTCGAACCGATCGCCGTCGTCGGCCGGGGCTGTGTGCTGCCCGACGCGCTGGACCCCGACACGTACTGGGAGAACATCGCCGCGGGCCGCTGCAGCCTGGCACCGGCCCCCGAGGACCGGTGGCGGCTGCCGCGCGCGAAGGCCATGGGCCGCGTCGGCGACCACGACCGCACCTGGACCGACGTCGGCGGGTACGTGCGGGACTTCGCGTCCGTCTTCGACCCGGGCGGCTTCCGGATCGACCCGGACCGGCTCATGACCCTGGACCCGCTCTTCCACTGGGTCCTGTACGGAGTCCGGCAGGCCCTCGTGGAGGCCGGCCGCGAGGGCCCGCTGCCGCGCGCGGGGCTGGTGCTGGGCAACCTGCTCTATCCCACCGCCACCGGAGCCGCCTTCGCCGAGCACGTCTGGCTGTCCGCCCAGCGCCCCGGCGTCCGGGACGCCCTGCTGACGGGGGAGCGCCGGGAGCGGCCCGACGCCCGCAACCGTTTCTCGGCGGGTCTGCCCGCCCACCTCGCGGCCCGGGCCCTCGGGCTGGGCGCCGGCGCCTGGGCCCTGGACGCCGCCTGCGCGTCGTCGCTGTACGCGATCAAGCTGGCGTGCGACCGGCTGCACGACGGCACGGCGGACCTCATGGTGGCCGGCGCGGTCAGCCGCCCCGACCCCCTCTATCTGCACGTGGGGTTCTGCGGGCTGTCCGCGACGAGCCGCACCGGCCGCAGCCGGCCCTTCCACCGGGACGCCGACGGACTGCTGCACGGCGAGGGCGCGGGCTTCGTCGCCCTGACCCGGCTGTCCGACGCCCGCACCGCCGGGCTGCCCGTCCTCGGCGTGATCCGCGGGATCGGACTCTCCAACGACGGCCGCGGCGCCGGGCTGATCAGCCCCTCGGAGGAGGGCCAGGTCCGGGCCATGCGCCTGGCGTACGGCATGGCGGGCGTCGCGCCCGAGAGCGTGTCGCTCGTCGAGTGCCACGCGACGGGGACACCGGTCGGGGACGCGGTGGAGGCACGCAGCATGGCCCGGGTCTTCGCGGACGGCGACGACGTGCCCGTCGGCTCGGCCAAGTCGAATCTCGGACACCTGCTGGCCTCCGCGGGCATGGCCGGGCTGCTGAAGGTCCTCGGCGCGCTGCGGGCGGGCGTCCGTCCGGCGACGCTCGGAGCGGAACAGCCGCTGCGGGCCCTGGAGGGCACGCCGCTGCGGGTGCTGACCGCCCCGGAACCGTGGCCGGGACCGCGCCGCGCGGCGGTCAGCGCCTTCGGGTTCGGCGGCACCAACGCCCACCTGGTCGTGGACCTCCCCGACGACGACCCGGCCCCCGCCCGCCCTGGACCGTTCCGCCCGGCCGCCACCGCACCCCGCCCGGCACCGGCCGGGGACGCGACGAGGACCCCGCCGGGCGGTGACGAGCAGGCCGGCCGTACGCCGGTGGCGATCGTCGCCCTCGGCGCCAGGGTGGGGGACGGGACCTGCGCCGAGGACTTCCGCCGCGCCCTGCTGGACGGCGAACGGCGCGGCCCCGTCACGGAGATCGCCGTGGAACTGCGCGACCTGTGCTTCCCGCCCGTGTCCCTGCCGCGGACGACGCCCCAGCAGCTCCTGGTGCTGGAGGCGGCCCGGGAGGCCGCCCGGTCGGTGTCCCTGCCCCGGGAGCGGACCATGGTGGTCGTCGGCACCGGGGTGGACCCCGAGGTGGCCCGGTCGGGGGCGCGCTGGCGGGTGCCCCACTGGATGGAGCAGGGCGGGCTGCCCGTCACACCGACCACCGCGGACCGCGCCCGGGACGCGTTCACGCCGGCCATGACCGCCGAGGGGGTCGTGGGCAGCATGCCGAACCTCGCGGCGAACCGCATCAGCACCCAACTCGACCTGGCCGGACCGGGGTTCACGGTCTGCGCGGAGGAGGCGTCCGGACTGGTGGCGCTGGAGACCGCCGCCCGGGCCATCCGGGCGGGCGAGGCCGACGCCGCCCTCGTCGGTGCCACCGACACCTCCTGCGAACCGGTCCACACCGACGCCCAGCGGGAACTCGGACGCGGCGACGAGCCGGGGGACGCCGCCGTCGTCCTCGTGCTCAAGTCCCTGGAGACGGCACGCCGGGACGGCGACACCGTCATCGCCCTGCTCGACGAGGACGCCACCGGCGAACCCGACCTGGTCGTCGGGGACGTACCCGAAGCGGTGTTCGACCCGGCGTCGGCCTTCGGGCGCGCGCACGCCGCCTACGGACTGGTCTGCGTCGCGGCCGCGGCGCTCTCGCTGCGGCACCGCGCCGTACCGCGGCCGGGCCTCCCCGCCGGCATCACGCCCGCCGCGCACACCGCGAGGGCGGCGGTGACCGTACTGGAGGGCCCCACCGCCGCGGTCCGGCTGCGCGCCGGGGACCCCCGGCCGCTGCTGCGGGGACCGGCGCCGCGCCTGCACGTCTACTCCGGGACCGACCGCGGGCAGGTGCTGGCCGCGGTGGAGGCGGGCGAGGAGTCCGACGCGGGACCGGCCCGGCTGGTCCTCGTCGCCGACGACGAGGCATTCCCAGGCCGCCGGGAGGCCGCCCGCCGCTGGCTGGCCGAGGGCGGCGCCCGCCCGGCCGACGTGCGCTACCGGGACCGGCCGGTCACGGGACAGACCGCGTTCGTGTACACCAACGGCTCGGCCGCCTACCCGGACATGGGTCGCGAACTGCTGCTCGCACTGCCGTCGCTCGGCGACACCGTGCGCGCCGGCCACGGCACGGCCGTCACACGCCGGCGTTCCCGGACGGAGTCCGGCGTGTTCGAGCAGATCTGGGGCGCCGCCGAACTCGCGCTGCTCCACACCCTGCTCACCCGCGACGTGCTCGGACTGCGGCCGGACGCCGCCCTCGGCTACTCCTCCGGCGAATCGGCCGCCCTGGTCGCGCTGGGCGCCTGGCCGGACACCGCCGGGGTGTACCGGGCCACCCGGGACAGCGGCCTGTTCACGACCGAACTCACCGGCGAACTCCGGGCGGTCCGCCGCCACTGGGAACGCCTGGGCGTTCAGGGGCACCGCTGGTCGAGTCACCTGGTCGGCGCGCCCCTGGAGAAGGTCCGCGCCGAGCTCGCCGCCGAGAAGGCGGTCCACCTGATGGCGGTGAACGCGCCCGGGATCTGCGTCATCGGCGGCGAGTCCCGCGCGTGCGCGGCCGTCGTGGCCAGGATCGGCGCCGACCTCGCGATCGAGCTCGACTACGACATCGCGGCCCACGTGCCGGAGACGGCGGAGGTACGGGAGCTGTGGCACGCGGCCCACCGTCACCCCACCGCCGACGTGCCCGGGGTGCGGTTCTACAGCGCCGCGACCGGGCGGTCGTACCGGCCGACCACCGAGCGGGCCGCGGCGGCGCTCACCGAACAGGGGCTGAACACGATCGACTTCGCGGCCACGGTCGAGCAGGCGTGGGCCGACGGGGTCCGCGTCTTCGTGGAGCACGGACCGCGCAAGCTGTGCACCGGCTGGATCAGGCGGGTGCTCGGCGACCGGGACCATGTCGCCGTCGCCCTGGACGCCCCGGACGACACCGGACTGCGGCAACTGTGCCTGGCCGTCGCGGAACTGGTGGCGGCGGGAGCGCCGGTACGCGCCGACGACCTGTTCGGCCGGCTCGCCGAGGCCGCCACCGAGGACCCGCGCCCCGGACCCGCCGTCACCGTGCCCCGGCCCCCGGCACCGCTTCTGCCGCCGCCGGAACCGGTCCGTCTGACGCTGCCCCGGGCCCCCGAACTGACCCCGGTGCCCCGCCCCACCCCGCCCGACGCGACCGAGACCCGTGCCCGGAACACCCGTCCGGACACCGGGACGACGGCCCCGGGCACGGGGACGACGTCCGCGGACACCGGGAGAGTGGCCCCGGGCACCGGGAGAGCGGCCGCGGACGCGGGGCGAGGAGTGCCGGGCACCGGACGGCCGGCCTCGCCCGTCGCACGGCCGTCCGGGGACGGGAGCCGGTCGCACGCGCCGGACGCCCGTGCCGCGGTCGTGCGGCAGAGCCTGCGCGTCGCCGCGCTGCACCAGGAGGTCCTCGCGCAGCAGGCCGAGACCCACCAGCGCTTCCTGCGGACCTCCGCCCTGGCGCTCACCGCGCTGGGCCGCCCTCCCGCACCCGGCCCCGTGCCCGCACCCGGCCCCGTGCCCGCACCCGCCACCACCCCCGCACCCGCCACCACCCCCGCAACCGTGCCCGTGCCCGTGCCCGCACCCCCTCAGGGACCACCCCCCGCCCACCTCGTACGCCCCGGCCCCAAGTTCGACCGGGCGCAACTGGAGCACCTCGCCTCCGGGAACATCTCCGCGCTGTTCGGCCCCCGGTTCGCCGAGCAGGACGGGTACGCGGTCCAGACCCGGATGCCCATGCCGCCCATGCTGTTCGCGGACCGGGTCACTGGCATCGACGCCGTGCCGGCGGCGCTCGCGGATCCCCGCCCGGCGCGCACCGACGGCACGGTCTGGACGGAGACCGACATCCGCCCCGACAGCTGGTACCTGGACGCGGCCGGGCGCATGCCGGCCGGGCTGATGGTCGAGGCGGGCCAGGCGGACCTGCTCCTGCTCAGCTGGCTGGGCATCGACCTGCTCAACCGGGGCGAGCGGGCGTACCGGCTGCTCGGCTGCACCCTGACCTACCACGGCAGTCCGCCGGGACCGGGCGACACCCTGAGCTACGAGATCCACATCGACGGCCACGCCGAGCACGACGGTGTCCGGCTGGCCTTCTTCCACTACGACTGCTACGTGGACGGCGAACTCCGGCTCAGCGCCCGCGAGGGCCAGGCCGGCTTCTTCACCCCCGCCGAACTGGCGGCCGGCGGCGGCGTGCGATGGGACCCCGCCGAGCGGCCGCCCGGCGACGACCTGCCGTACGACCCGCCCGCCGTGCGCTGCGAGCGGACCCGCTTCGACGCGGAACAGGTACGGGCGCTGGCCCAGGGACGGCCGGCGGACTGCTTCGGACCCGGCTGGGAGGCGACCGCCGCGCACGTCAGGACGCCACGCATCGACGACGGACGCCTGCGGCTGCTGCACGAGGTGACCGCGTTCGACCCGGCCGGAGGCCCCTGGGGCCGCGGATACCTGCGCGCCGAGACCCCCGTGTCGCCCGACGACTGGTACTTCACCGGCCACTTCAAGAACGACCCCTGCATGCCGGGCACCCTGATGCTCCAGGGCGGACTCCAGGCGATGGCGCTCTGCCTGGTGGGCATGGGCCACACCCTGGACCGGGACGGCTGGCGCTTCGAACCCGTCGCCGGCCGCCCCTGCCGGGCGATGTGCCGGGGCCAGGCCACCCCGGCCAGCGGCACCGTCACCTACGAGGTGTTCGTGCGCGGCGTCTCGGCCGGCCCCGAACCGACGCTCTACGCCGACGTGCTGGGCTCGGTGGACGGCAAACGGGCGTTCCTCGGCCGGGACGTGGCGCTGCGGCTGGTGCCCGACTGGCCGCTGACGCACTGGCGGCACTCCGGCCCGCCCGCCGTGCAGGAGAACGGCGCCCCGTTGCCGCTGCCCGCGCTCGGCGGGCTGGCCGGACACCGGGAACGGACACCGGTGGCGACGGCGGACGACGGACTCCCCTTCGGCTACGCCTCGTTGCTGGCGTGCGCCTGGGGCAGGCCGAGCGAGGCGTTCGGCGCCATGTACGAACCCTTCGACGGCACCCGCAGGGTCGCACGGCTGCCCGGACCGCCGTACCACTTCATGAGCAGGGTCGTCTCCGTGGACGGACCGCAGGGCGGCATGCGCGAGGGCAGCACCGTGGTCGCGGAGTACGACGTGCCCGAGCGGGCCTGGTACTTCGAGCAGAGCGGCGGCCGGACCATGCCGTTCGCGGTGCTGATGGAGATCGCGCTGCAGCCCTGCGGCTGGCTCGCCTCGTACGTGGGCAGCGCGCTGACCACCGGCACGGACCTGCTGTTCCGCAACCTCGACGGTACGGGGACGGTCACCGGCGAGGTCACCCCGGCGACGCGCACCGTCCGCACGCACGCCGAACTGACCCGTGTCACCGGCGGCGGAGACATGATCATCGAGTCGTTCCGGGTGCGGTGCACCGCGGACGGGAAGCCGCTGTTCGCCCTCTCCACCGTCTTCGGCTACTTCCCGCCGTCCGCCTTCGACCACCAGCCGGGCCTGGCGGTGACGGCCGGGGACCGGGCCCGTCTCGACGAACCGGGCGGCCGCACCGTCGACCTGACCGGACGGCCCGCCCGGTACTGCGCCGGACGGCCGCGGCTGCCCGGCCCCATGCTGCTGATGCTCGACCGCGTCACCGGGCACTGGCCGGACGGGGGTAGCGCCGGGCTGGGGCGGCTGCGGGCGGAGAAGGACGTCGACCCGGGCGAGTGGTTCTTCCGGGCCCACTTCTTCCAGGACCCGGTGCAGCCCGGATCACTGGGCGTCGAGGCCATGTGCCAGCTGCTCCAGTACCACCTCCTCGAACGCGGCGCGGCGGACGCCGTCCCGCACCCCCGGTTCGAACCGGTGCTGCCCGGCCGGGAGATCACCTGGACCTACCGGGGCCAGATCACCCCGCGCAACAGGCTGATCCGGGTGGACCTGGACATCACGGCGAGCGGCACGGACGAGGAGGGGCGGCCCTACGCGACGGCCGACGCGTCGCTGTGGGGCGACGGCACCTGCATCTACCGGGTGCGCGGACTGGGCATGCGCGTGGTGTCCGACGCCGCGGCCGGGCGTCAGGCGGACACGGCGTCGGCCAGTGCCGCCAGTGCCCCGGCGAGGCGGGTGAGTCCCGGCCCGGCGGGGCCTCCCGGCTCGGTCATGTAGGTGTCCCGGCGGATCTCCACCATGAGCGCGCCGACCTCGGCCCGCCTCCCGTAGAACTCCAGCGGCACGTACGTCCCGCTGAACGGGCTGTCGAGCCCCGTCCCCCCGCACCCGGCGAACGCCTCCCGGGCCGCGGCGAGCAGCCCGGGGGAGGTGTGGAAGCCGTCGGTGCCCAGGCAGACCGGCGGGCGGGGGCCCTCGCCGTGCAGCTCGTAGGGCAGCGGCTCGGTGGGGTAGGAGTGCACGTCGATGATCACGGCCCGCCCGGTGGCGGCGAGCCGGCCGGCGACCGCCTCCGTCATCGCCCGCGCGTACGGCCGGAAGTACCGTTCGAGCAGCGGCTCCGGGTCGGTGCCGTCGGACCGCAGCACCTCGCGGTGCGTGGTCCGCGTGTAGACGGCGCCCATGCCGACGGCCGTCATCTCCTCCCGTTCGTCCGGGAACCGCTCCGGGTCCACCACCAGCCGCGACGCCCGGTTCACGAACCGCCAGGGCGTGACGCCGGCCAGCCGGGCGGCGGCCTCGGCGAGCTCGGCCGTGTGCGAGTCGGTGATGTGGTCGAGCTCCCGTTCCAGCGCCGCGTCGTCGAGGACGATGCCGGGCCGCACGTCGGCCGGTATCTCCCGCGAGGAGTGCGGCACGTGCAGGACGACGGGGGAGCGGTCGGCGCCGGGCAGCAGCTCGAAGGCGTGCGGGGCGTCGGTCATGGGGGCTGCTCCGGAGGTGGTGGGGGCGAGGGGGTGCGCCGGGCGGCGGCGCAGAGACGGGCACCCCGCCTCCGAGGACGGAGACGGGGTGCCCGGGAGCCCTGGAGGGCCGGTGAGGATCAGGCGAGGGACGCCAGCGCCTCGTTCCAGGTGGCCGACGGGCGCATGACCGCGGCGGCCTTGGCCGGGTCGGGCTGGTAGTAGCCGCCGATGTCGGCCGGCTGGCCCTGGACGGCGTTCAGCTCGTCCACGATCTTCTGCTCGTCGGCGGCGAGCGTCTCGGCGAGCGGGGCGAACGCCTTCGCCAGGCCGGCGTCGTCGGTCTGCGCGGCCAGCTCCTGCGCCCAGTACAGGGACAGGTAGAAGTGGCTGCCGCGGTTGTCGATGCCGCCGACGCGGCGGGTCGGGGACTTGTCCTCGTTGAGGAAGGTCGCCGTGGCGCGGTCGAGGGTGTCGGCGAGGACCTTGGCGCGGGTGTTGCCGGTGGCCTCGGCGTACTGCTCCAGGGACGGCACCAGGGCGAAGAACTCGCCGAGGGAGTCCCAGCGCAGGTAGTTCTCCTTGACCAGCTGCTGCACGTGCTTGGGCGCGGAGCCGCCGGCACCCGTCTCGAACAGGCCGCCGCCCGCCATCAGCGGGACGACCGACAGCATCTTGGCGCTGGTGCCCAGCTCCAGGATCGGGAACAGGTCGGTCAGGTAGTCGCGCAGCACGTTGCCGGTGACGGAGATGGTGTTCTCACCGCGGCGGATGCGCTCCACCGACAGCTTGGTCGCCTCGACGGGGGACAGGATCTTGATGTCCAGGCCCTCGGTGTCGTGCTCCGGCAGGTACTCCTTGACCTTGGCGATCAGGTTGGCGTCGTGGGCGCGGCCCTCGTCCAGCCAGAAGACGGCCGGGTCGCCGGTGGCGCGGGCGCGGGTGACGGCCAGCTTCACCCAGTCGCGGATCGGGGCGTCCTTGGTCTGGCAGGCGCGGAAGATGTCGCCGGCGGAGACGGCCTGCTCGATGAGGACGGTGCCGTCGCCGTCGATCAGACGGACCGTGCCCGTGACGGGGATCTCGAAGGTCTTGTCGTGGCTGCCGTACTCCTCGGCCTTCTGCGCCATGAGGCCGACGTTCGGCACCGAGCCCATCGTGGAGGGGTCGTAGGCGCCGTTGGCGCGGCAGTCCTCGATGACGGCCTGGTACACGCCGGCGTAGGAGGAGTCCGGGATGACGGCGAGGGCGTCGTGCTCCTGGCCGTCCGCGCCCCACATGTGGCCGGAGGTGCGGATCATCGCCGGCATGGAGGCGTCGATGATGACGTCGGAGGGCACGTGCAGGTTGGTGATGCCCTTGTCGGAGTCGACCATCGCCAGGTCCGGGCCCTCGGCCAGCTCGGCGTCGAAGGACGCCTTGATCTCGGCGCCCTCGGGCAGGGACTCCAGGCCCTTGTAGATGCCGCCCAGGCCGTCGTTCGGGGTGAGACCGGCCTTGGCGAGCGTCTCGCCGTACTTCGCGAAGGTCTTCGGGAAGAAGGCGCGCACCACGTGGCCGAAGATGATCGGGTCGGAGACCTTCATCATCGTGGCCTTCAGGTGCACCGAGTACAGGATGCCCTCGGACTTGGCGCGGGCGACCTGCGCGGTCAGGAACTCGCGCAGCGCGGCGACCCGCATCACCGAGGCGTCGACGACCTCGCCCTTCGTCACCGGCACGGACTCACGCAGCACCGTGGTGGTGCCGTCGTCGCCGGCCAGCTCGATCCGCAGCGTGCCGTCCTCGGCGATCACCACGGACTTCTCGGTGGAACGGAAGTCGTTCTCGCCCATGGTCGCGACGTTCGTCTTCGACTCGGGGGTCCAGGCGCCCATGCGGTGCGGGTGGGTCTTGGCGTAGTTCTTCACCGAGGCCGGGGCGCGGCGGTCGGAGTTGCCCTCGCGCAGGACCGGGTTGACCGCGGAGCCCTTGACCTTGTCGTAGCGGGCGCGGATGTCGCGCTCCTCGTCGGTCTTCGGGTCGTCCGGGTAGTCCGGCAGCGCGTAGCCCTGGCCCTGCAGCTCGGCGATCGCGGCCTTGAGCTGCGGGATGGACGCCGAGATGTTCGGCAGCTTGATGATGTTGGCGGCGGGCGTCTTGGCCAGCTCGCCCAGCTCGGCGAGGGCGTCCGGGATGCGCTGGTCCTCGGTCAGGTACTCCGGGAACAGCGCGATGATCCGGCCGGCCAGCGAGATGTCCCGGGTCTCCACGGAGACACCCGCCTGCGCGGCGTACGCCCGGACCACGGGCAGGAACGAGTACGTCGCCAGGGCCGGGGCCTCGTCAGTGTGCGTATAGATGATGGTCGAGTCAGTCACCGGTGCTCCGCTCCACGTCTGCAACATTGCTCGACATCAAGATATCTCGTGATCGACCCGGGCTCGACAGGGGCCGAGCGGAGATTCCGGCCGGCCGGCCGCGCGGCCCCTGCCGCACGGCCCCTGCCGGGCAGGCGACCGGTCAGGCGGACGGCACGGTGTCCTCGTCCGCCCGCTGCTGCGGGAACACCACGGCCCCCTGCTGGAGCGCGACCGTCCGGGCGGGCGACGGGATGCGGATGCCCTCCTCGCGGTAGCGCCTGTGCAGCCGTTTGACGAACTCGTGCTTGATCCGGTACTGGTCGCTGAACTCGCCGACGCCCAGGATCACGGTGAAACCGATCCGGGAGTCGCCGAAGGTGTGGAAACGCACCGCCGGCTCGTGCTCCGGCACCGCGCCGGTGATCTCGGTCATCACCTCGGCGACCACCTCGGTGGTCACCCGCTCCACGTGCTCCAGGTCACTGTCGTAGGCGACACCGACCTGGACCGTGATGGTCAGCTGCTGCTCGGGCCGCATGAAGTTGGTCATGTTCGACTTGGCGAGCTGGCCGTTCGGGATCACGACGAGGTTGTTGGACAGGTCGCGGACGGTGGTCTGCCGCCAGTTGATGTCCTCGACGTAGCCCTCCTCGCCGCTGCTCAGCCGGATGTAGTCGCCCGGCTGCACCGTCTTGGAGGCGAGGATGTGGATGCCCGCGAAGAGGTTGGCGAGCGTGTCCTGCAACGCCAGGGCGACCGCCAGACCGCCCACGCCGAGCGCGGTGAGCATCGGCGCGATGGAGATGCCCAGCGTCTGCAGCACCACCAGGAAGCCGATCGCCAGCACCAGGACCCGGGTGATGTTGACGAAGATCGTCGCCGATCCGGCCACCCCGGAACGGGACGCCGTCACCGTCCGGACCAGCCCGGCGATCACCCGGGCCGCCGCCACCGTCACCACGAAGATCAGCAGCACCGTCAGCACCTGGTTGACGTTGTGCTGCACCGTGCGGGTCAGCGGCAGCGCCGCCGCCGCGCCCGCCGCGCCGCCCGTGACCGCTGCCCACGGGACCACCGTGCGCAGCGCTTCCACGATCACGTCGTCGCCGCTCCAGCGGGTGCGCTCCGCGTGCCGCCCCAGCCAGCGCAGCAGCATGCGCAGCAGGAAGGCCCCCAGCAGCCCCGCGGCCAGCGCGATGCCGGCGGCCACGAGGTGGTCCACGGTGAGGTCCCCGGTCATCGGTCACCTCCCGGGGGCACGTCCGCGGCGAAGCCGCTCACCGACGGGTGGATGTGCATGCTCGTCACCTGTCACCTGCTCGATTCCGTGATGTGCGATCGCACCGGCCTCGCAAGACAGTTCGACCGGCGCGAGGGCTCATCCTGCCGCATCCGGCACGGCCGCCCGTACCGGCGGGGTGTCCGCGGCGGCGGGACCGTCCGCGTCGGCGGGGCCTCCGGTCGCCCTTGACCTCAAGGAAACTCGAGGTTCTAGCGTCACCGGCATGAGCATGGAAACCACCGCCTGGACCCAGCTGCACAGCGTCATGAACGCCGAGCGGGAACGCCGGCCCCTCGCCCGCGCGACGCTGCGCCGCATCACCGCCTTCGCCCGCCCGCACCGCCGCCGGATCGTCCGGTTCGTGCTGCTCGGGGCGGTGACCGCGCTGCTCGCCGTCGCCACCCCCGTCCTGGCCGGAAGCGTCGTGGACACGATCGTGTCGGGCGGCGACGAGGGCACGGTCGTCCGGCTCGCCCTGCTGATCGCGGTGATCGCGGTCGCCGAGGCGGGCCTCGGCATCCTCTCCCGGAGACTGTCGGCGACCCTCGGGGAGGGGCTGATCCTCGATCTGCGCACGGCGGTGTTCGATCATGTGCAGCGCATGCCGGTCGCGTTCTTCACCCGCACCCGCACGGGCGCCCTGGTCTCCCGGCTCAACAACGACGTCATCGGCGCCCAGCGCGCCTTCAGCAACACCCTGTCCGGCGTGGTGACCAACCTGGTCACGCTGGTGCTCACCCTCGCCGTCATGCTCACCCTGTCCTGGCAGATCACCCTGCTCGCCCTGGTCCTGCTCCCCGTCTTCGTCCTTCCGGCCCGGCGCATGGGCCGCCGCATGGCCCGTATGCAGCGCGAGGCCGCCACCCTGAACGCCGCCATGGGCACCCGGATGACCGAGCGCTTCTCGGCACCCGGCGCCACGCTGATCAAGCTGTTCGGCCGCCCCGAGGAGGAGTCGGCCGAGTTCGCCGACCGCGCCCGCCGCGTCGCCGACATCGGCGTGCGCACCGCCACCGCCCAGGCCGCCTTCATCACCGCCCTCACCCTGGTCTCCGCCCTCGCCCTGGCCCTCGTCTACGGCCTCGGCGGCTTCTTCGCCCTGCGCGGCACCCTGGACCCCGGCGCCGTCGTGGCGCTGGCACTGCTGCTGACCCGCCTGTACGCGCCGCTCACCGCGCTCGCCGGCGCCCGCGTCGAGGTGATGAGCGCCCTCGTCAGCTTCGAGCGGGTCTTCGAGGTGCTCGACCTGACCCCGCTCATCGACGAGAGGCCCGACGCCCGCCCCGTCCCCGACGGCCCCGTCGCCGTCGAGTTCGACGACGTCCGCTTCGGCTACCCGTCCGCCGACAAGGTCTCCCTGGCCTCCCTCGAGGAGGTCGCCTCCCTCGACACCCGCGGCGGCGCCGAGGTCCTGCACGGCCTCTCCTTCCGCGCCGAACCCGGGCAGACCGTCGCGCTCGTCGGGTCCTCCGGCGCCGGCAAGTCCACCATCGCCCAGCTCCTGCCGCGCCTGTACGACGTCGACGCCGGCGCCGTACGGATCGGCGGCGTCGACGTCCGCGACCTGACCGCCCGCTCCCTGCGCGACACCGTCGGCATGGTCACCCAGGACGGTCACCTCTTCCACGACACCGTCCGCGCCAACCTGCTGCTCGCCCGCCCCGACGCCACCGACGCCGAACTGTGGGACGCCCTGCGCCGCGCCCGCCTGACCGACCTCGTACGGTCCCTGCCCGACGGCCTGGACACCGTGGTCGGCGAGCGCGGCTACCGGCTCTCCGGCGGGGAGCGCCAGCGCATGACCATCGCCCGGCTGCTGCTCGCCCGCCAGCGCGTCGTCATCCTCGACGAGGCCACCGCGCACCTCGACAACACCTCCGAGGCGGCCGTCCAGGAGGCCCTCACCGAGGCCCTGGAGGGCAGGACGGCCCTCGTCATCGCCCACCGGCTCTCCACGGTCCGGACGGCCGACCAGATCCTGGTCGTCGAGGCAGGCCGCATCGTGGAACGCGGCACCCACGAGGAACTCCTCGCCGCGGGCGGGCGGTACGCGGAACTGCACCGCGCCCGGTTCGCACGGCACGCGGTCGAGCAGGCGGCCTGACCCGGGACACCCCGACCACGCCGCCCGGCCCACGCCGCCCCGCTTCGTTCCGCGCGGAACGAAGCGGGGCGGCGTGGGCCGGGCGGGATCACCTCGTCCGTCGGACTCCGGCCGGCCGCCGCGCCGCAGGGGCGCGGCGGCGGGTCATCCGCGGCCGGAGGCCGCGGGCGCGGTGACCGCGGCCTCCGGTTCGCCGAGCGCGCCGGACAGCGGCAGGCGCTGCTGCCGCAGGGGCACCAGCTCGGTCTGGAGCACCATCGTGGCCGCGCCGACGGCGGGAGCCGTGGCGGCCGACTCCGACAGACGCACGGCGACGGAGTGCGCCGCCCGCGCGAAGAACGTCCTGTCCAGCTCCTCCTGCAGCACCGGCAGGTACACCGAGCCAGCCACGGCCATACAGGGACCCGTGAGGACCAGCATGTCCAGGTCCATGACGTTGGCGAGGGCCCGCGCGGCGAGCGCGAGATGGCGTGCCGAGCCCTCCAGCAGCTCACGGGCGCCCTGGTCCCCGCGCCGGGCGGCACGCGCGATCGCGGCGAAGTCGGCGGTCACCGAGGGGCGCTGCCCGCCCGGCCCCTGGGTCAGCCCGGCCGCGCGGGAGACCCGGATGTCCGCGCGGGCCTGGATCACCACGGCGGCCGGACCCGCGAGCGCCTCGGTGCAGCCGCGGGCCCCGCACCAGCAGTCGGGACCCTCCACGTCGACGCACACGTGGCCGATCTCCCCGGCGTTGCCGCTGCGGCCCCGGTAGACGGCGCCGTCGATCATCAGGCCGGCGCCGATGCCGCTGCCCATGTAGACGGCGGCGAAGCTGGGGACGTCCCGGGCGATGCCCGCCCAGTGCTCCCCGAGGGCGGCGGCGGTCGCGTCGTTGTCCAGGATCACCGGCAGTCCGGTCGCCTCGGCCAGGGCCTTGTCCAGGGGGAAGTCCTCCCAGTGGCGCATGGCGGGCGGGGTCAGGCGCATGCCGCTGGCGGGGGTGAGGGGACCGGGGGAGACCAGGCCCAGGCCCAGCACACGGTCCTTGCCGATGCCGACGCCCTGGATGAGGGTGTCCACCTCGCCGGCCATGCGGGCCACGACCACGGGCGGGTCGTCGGTGCCCGCCCCGGCCCTGGACATCCGGGCGACCATCGAACCGCTCAGGTCGGTGAGCACGTAGGTGATGCCGGAGTGGTCCAGGTGGACACCGACCGCGTACCGGGCGTTCTGGTTGAGCGCCAGCAGGGTCCGCGGCTTGCCGCCGGTCGACTCGGAGCGCCCGATCTCGGTGACGAGCCCGTCGTCGATGAGGCGACGGACCACGGTCGAGATGGTGGCGCCCGTGAAGCCCGTGGCCTCGATCAGCCGGACCCTGCTGATGGTCCCGGCCGCCCTGATCACGTCCAGTACAGCGGCCCTGCTGGTCGCGTGCGGCATACCTTTCGCCAGCCCGCCCATCGTCATCCTCCCGGCGCCCCAGGCGGGCGTCGCCCTCGGCCGGTCACTCCGAGCGTCGCCCCCTGTTTATTTGCCAGACAAACATAACCGACGGACGGATGTCAGCCCCGCTGCCGGGAGTTCCCGTCCCGTCCTGCCCGGCCGTGCCCGGCGGGGCCTGTTCTGGCCGGTGGAGGCGTCTTTGTGCGGCCCGGCGGCGGTGACGGCCCGCCGGTGCACGGCCCGGAGAAGGTCGGGGGGAGGCCGGGGGAAGGCCCGGGGAAGGCCCGGCCCAAAGTGTTGACTTCTTTCTTCGTCAGCTTAACAATCTCGACACATGTGCGTGGCCCGGCCCTCCCGAGGAGGCGTGGCCCCGGCCGTCCGACACGGACCTCCCTCAGGAGAGTGGCTCGTATGTCCAGGTATCAGAACAGGTTCCGTCGTGCCTGCGCCGTGGGGGCGGTGACCCTCGGTCTCGCCGTATCGGGCTGCAGCGCCGATGCGGGCGGCAGCGGCGCCGGCGCCACCACGCTGGTCGCCTACACCGGCCAGAGCGGCGACTACCAGATCAACTTCAACCCGTACTCGCCGACGATGATCGACGGGCCGGGCTCCATCTACGAGCCGCTGTTCTTCTACAACGTCGCCCGCAAGGACGAGCCCAAGCCCCGGCTGGGCACCGAGTTCGCCTGGAACGACAAGGGCACCGAACTCACCGTCACACTGCGCGAGGGCGTGAAGTGGACCGACGGCCGTCCGTTCACCGCCGACGACGTCGCCTTCACCTTCGACATGGTCCGCGACAACCCGACCATGAACAGCACCGGCTTCACCGGGAAGACCACGGTGGTCGACCCCACCCACGTCAGGATCACCTTCGACAAGCCCTCCTTCAGCGAGGGCCCGCAGATCCTCGGCAAGTTCTGGATCGTCCCCAAGCACCTCTGGGAGAAGATCGCCGAGCCCGCCGAGGACGTCATGAAGAAGCCGGTCGGCACCGGCCCCTACAAACTGGCGGAGTTCAAGCCCCAGGCCTTCACCCTCGAGGCGAACCCGGACTACTACGCCGGCGCCCCCGCCGTGAAGAAGATCCGCTACGTCGCGCTGTCCGGCAACCAGTCCGGGGCCGACGCGCTCAAGGCCGGCCAGATCGACTGGCAGACCGGACCCGTCCCCGACATCAAGAACGTCGAGAAGAACTACCCCGGTTACAAGGCCGTCACCGTCCCCATGAACCAGGCGGCCCTGTTCACCTGCTCCAGCGCCGAACTCGGCTGCAAGGGCCCGCAGACCGACCCGGCGGTGCGCAAGGCCGTCTACTACGCGATGGACCGCACCCAGCTCAACGCGCTGGCCTTCGAGAACACCGCCGGCGAGATATCACCCGGCTTCGCCCTGCCGGAGCGCGACAAGGCGCTGGTCTCCACCAAGCTCAAGGACCCCATCGCGCCGATGGAGCCGCAGGCCGACACCGCCGCCCGGCTGCTGGAGGGCGCCGGCTGGACCAAGGGCTCCGGCGGCATCTACACCAAGAACGGCAGGCAACTCGCCCTCACCGTCAAGGTCGTCGCCGGCTGGACCGACTACATCACCGCCGTGAGCACCGTCGCCGAGCAGCTGAAGAAGGCCGGCATCAAGCTCACCGTGCAGCAGCTGTCCTGGAACGAGTGGTCCGACGCCCGCGGCCGAGGCGAGTACGAACTGCTGCTGGACTCGCTGTACCAGGGACCGGCCCCCGACCCGTACTACCTGTACAGCTACTTCTTCTCCAGCAGGACCACCGCGCCCGTCGGTGAGACCGCCAACCCCAACTTCGCCCGCTTCAAGGACCCGAAGGTCGACCAGGCCCTCGCCGCCCTGTCCGGCATCGCCATGGACGACACCGAGGCCCGCCAGCCGTACTACGACACGATCCAGACCCGGATCGAGGAGTCGATGCCGTACATCCCGATGCTCACCGGCGGCACCACCAGCCAGTTCAACGCCAGGAAGTTCACGGGCTGGCCGACCGAGGACAACCTCTACGCCTTCCCCGCCGTGTGGGGCCGGCCCGACAACTCGCAGATCTACCTGAACCTGAAGCCCGCCGGCAAGTGAGGCCCCGACAGCGATGCGCACGCAAGAACCCCAAGTGATCGGCGGCAACGGATGACGTACTTCGCCCGCAAGATCGGTTTCTACGCCGTCGCCCTCTGGGCCGCCCTGACGCTGAACTTCTTCATCCCCCGGATGATGCCGGGCAACCCGGTCGACACCCTGATGGCGAAGCTCCAGCAGCGCGGCGGAACGGTGGACCCGGCGGCACGCAAGTCGTTCGAGCTGCTGCTCGGCGCCGACCGCAGCGAGCCGCTGTTCCAGCAGTACCTCTCCTACCTCGGGAACGTGTTCCGCGGGGACTTCGGAGTCTCGGTCAGCTCCTACCCGGCACGGGTGTCCGACGTGATCGGCCAGTCGCTGCCGTGGACCATCGTGCTGGTCGGCATGGCGACGCTGATCTCCTTCGTGCTGGGCCTGCTGCTCGGCACGGTGGTCGGCTGGCGGCGCGGATCCTGGCTGGACTCCGTCGTCCCCGCCACCACCGTGCTGGCCGCGGTGCCCTACTTCTGGCTCGCGCTGGTCCTGGCCGCGCTGCTGTCCTCCACCCTGCACTGGTTCCCGCTGCTGGGCGGCTACGACGTGGCCCTGCCGATGGGCTGGAACCGGGAGTTCGTACTCTCCGCCGTCTACCACGGCACGCTGCCCGCGCTGACCATCGTGATCTCCTCGGTCGGCGGCTGGCTGCTCGGGATGCGCAACATGATGGTGTCCACCATCGCCGAGGACTACATCCTCACCGCCCGCGCCAAGGGCCTGCGCAACCGGCGCATCATGATCCGCTACGCGGCGCGCAACGCGGCCCTGCCCTCCGTCGCCGGCTTCGCCACCTCGCTCGGCTTCGTCGTGTCCGGCTCGGTCATCACCGAGCAGGTCTTCTCCTACCCGGGCGTCGGCGGCCGGCTGCTGCAGGCCGTGCAGAACAACGACTACGCCCTGATGCAGGGGATCTTCCTGGTCATCACCGTCGCGGTCCTCGGCGCCAACCTCCTCGTGGACCTGCTGTACGGCGTGATCGACCCCCGCACCCGTACCAGCCACTGACCAGGAAGGGAATCCTCTCGTGACCAGTGTCATCCCGCCCGACGGCGCCCTGGAGGAGTCACCCCCGGGCGTCGGAGACGACGCGGCGGCCCTGCTGCCCCCCGCCCGCCGGCGCGGCGGCTGGCGTGCCGTGCTGCCCGCCTGGTCGCCCAAACTGGGCATCGGCCTCGGCCTGGTCGTGGCGATCGCGCTGTTCGGCCTGATCGGCCCGGTGTTCACGGGGAATCCGGACACCATCCGGAACATCGGCCTGTCCTCGCCCAGCGGCGAGCACCTGCTCGGCACCACCCAGACCGGACAGGACGTCCTTGCCCAACTGGCCCACGCCACCCGCGGTTCGCTCCAGATCGGCCTGCTCGTCGGCGTCATGGCCACCGTCCTGTCCGCCCTGTTCGGCATCATCGGCGGTTACGCGGGCGGCGTCGTCGACGAGGCGTTCTCCCTGTTCTCCAACGTCATGCTGGTCATCCCCGGGCTGCCGCTGGTGATCGTCATCTCCGGGTTCGTCCCGGCCGACCAGCGTGGCTGGTGGACCATCGCCGTGGTCCTCTCGGTCACCGGCTGGGCCGCCTCGGCGCGTGTGCTGCGCGCCCAGACCCTGTCGCTGCGCAGCCGTGACTACGTCGCCGCGGCCAAGGTGGCGGGGGAGAAGCCCTGGCGGGTGATCTGCGTGGAGATCCTGCCCAACCTGCTGCCCCTGCTGGCCTCGCAGTTCGTCTTCTCCGTGATCGCCGCCATCCTCAACGAGGCCGGACTGTCCTTCCTCGGTCTCGGCGCATCCAACTCCTCGACGCTGGGCACCATGCTGTACTTCGCGCAGAACGGCTTCGCCCTCCAGCGCGAGGCGTGGTGGTGGTTCGCCCCGCCCGGAATGATCATCGCGGCCTTCGGCTGCGGGCTCGCCCTCATCAACTTCAGCCTCGACGAGATCATCAACCCGCGGCTGCGCCGGGCCGGCCGCGGACGCGGGGCCTCGGCGAAGGCCGGCCGCGGCCCGAAGCACGTCGCGAGGAGCACCGCCGTATGAAGAACGACATCGCACCGGCCGGCACCCGGCCGGACTCCGGAAAGACACCGCCCCAGGCGGTCCTGACCATCCGCGGCCTCAACGTCGTGTACCAGGCCGACCCGCCCGTCCACGCCGTCAAGGACGTCTCCCTGACCCTCGACCGGGGCGAGATCCTGGGCCTCGCCGGCGAGTCGGGCTGCGGCAAGAGCACCCTGGCCTACGCGGTCAACCGGCTCCACGAATGGCCCGCCGAGGTCACCTCCGGCTCGGTCACCTTCCACGACCGGGACGGACAGGACATCGACCTGCTGGCCCTGCGCGACGAGGAGCTGCGGCGCTTCCGCTGGGCCAAGCTCTCCATGGTCTTCCAGGGCGCGATGAACGCCCTCAACCCGGTGCTCTCCGTACGGGCCCAGCTGGAGGACGTCCTCACCACCCACCGCCCCGGCATGTCCAGACAGGAGCGGCGGGAGCGCTGCGCCGAGGTGCTGGAGCTCGTGGGCGTCGAGGCCCGCCGGATGAACTCCTTCCCGCACGAACTCTCCGGCGGCATGCGGCAGCGCGTGATGATCGCCATGGCGCTGCTGCTCGACCCGCAGGTCATGATCATGGACGAGCCCACCACGGCGCTCGACGTGCTCGTCCAGCGCGGCATCCTCCGGGAGATCCTGCGGCTGCGCGACAGGCTCGGCTTCGCCGTCGTCTTCATCACCCACGACCTGCCGCTGCTGCTGGAACTCAGCGACCGCATCGCGGTGATGCTGCGCGGCGAGATCGTCGAGTACGACACCGCCGAGGCGATCCACCGGCGGCCGCGGCACCCCTACACCCGCACCCTGCTGGACTCCTTCCCCAGCCTCACCGGCGACCGCGGCGCCTTCCTGCGCACCGGCGAGGCCACCGGCTCCTACACGGCCGGGGAGACCGCGCCCGGGAAGGACGCACCCGCAGAAGCCGTACCCGAGGAAGGGGACGCGTGATGACCGCGCTCGAAGTGCGTGATCTGGTCAAGGACTTCACCCTCCGCTCCGGACTGCGCCGCTCCACCCTGCGCGCCGTGCACCGGGTCGGCTTCACCCTGGTGCCGGGCCGGACCGTCGCGCTGGTCGGCGCCTCCGGCTCCGGCAAGTCCACCGTCGCCCGGATGATCGCCCGGCTGGAGAAGCCGACCTCCGGCACCATCACGGCCGTCGACCCCGCCGGGCGCCGCGTCGAGGACCGGCACTACCGGGACCACGTGCAGATGGTGTTCCAGGATCCCTTCGCCTCGCTCAACCCCTTCCACTCCATCGAGCACCACATCGCCCGCCCCCTGCTGCTGCACGGACGGAGCCGCGGCCGGGACGAGACCCGGCAGCGGGTGGCGCAGCTGCTGGAACGGGTGAACCTGCCGCCGGCCGCGGTCATGGACCGGCGCCCGCACGAACTGTCGGGCGGTCAGCGCCAGCGGGTCGCCATCGCCCGCGCCCTCGCCCCGGGCGCGCAGGTGATCATCGCCGACGAGCCGGTGTCCATGCTCGACGTCTCCAGCCGTCTCGGGGTGCTCAACCTGCTGGCCAGGCTCCAGCGCGAGGACGACCTCGCCGTCCTGTACATCACCCACGACCTGGCCACCGCGCGGCACTTCTCCGACGACATCCTGGTGATGAACCGGGGCAGGGTCGTCGAACGGGGCCCGGCCGACGACGTCATCCTCGACCCGCAGCACCCGTACACACGGATGCTGGCCGCCGCCGCCCCCGACCCCGAACTGCGCGGCCGTCTCGACCTGGCGGAGCCCGGACCGAAGGCGGACACCGACCGGGACCACCTCACCTACGACCACGCCGCCCGACGCTGGATCGACGTCGACGCCGGAGGAACCGACGCCGGAGGCGACGGGACGGCGACCGGGGCGGCGGCGTGAGCGGCGCGGGACGGCGGCCGCCTCCGTACCTGTGACACCGCCGGTCATGAGCCGGGCCCCGCCGACAGCACGTCGGCGGGGCCCGGTCGTCGTGGGGCGGGGACGGGGACTACCGGCGGGTGGCGCGCAGCAGGACGGCCCGCTCCGGGTACAGCACGGGCGCCTGCACCCCCGCCTGTGCGAGGACGGCACCGGGGAGTTCGACGCCCTGCGGCGTCCACCACGGCAGGTGGGCGCCCCAGTGGTGGGCGTTGCCGTCGGGCAGGTCACCGGGTGCCTGCGGGCGCACGTGGTAGACGGCGTGCGGGTCCAGTCCGGGCAGCCGGACGGGCCCGGTGGGGTACAGCTCGGAGGTGCCGGTGGCCACCAGGGCGTAGACCGCCTCGGACCCGTCCTCGGCGACCACGCCGTGGAGCGAGCAGGCGGGGTCGGGATGGTCCGCGTGCACCGCGGTGCCCGAGTGCAGCAGCGGGCGCAGCTCCTTGTACAGCGCCACCCACTCGGCCAGCCGCTCCAGCTCGGCCGGCTCGGCGGACGTCAGGTCCCACTCGATGCCGAAGTGCCCGAACAGCGCGGTCGCGGCCCGGAAGTCGAGGGGGTGGGTGCGGCCGGTGGTGTGCGAGACCGGGGAGCCGACGTGCGTGCCCATCAGCTCCAGCGGGACGAGCGCGTTGGTCCACCGCTGGATCCGCTGCCGTTCCAGGGCGTCGATGCAGTCCGACACCCACACCCGGTCGGTCCGCTCCAGGATGCCCAGGTCCACCCGGCCGCCGCCCGACGAGCAGGACTCGATCTCGACGCCGGGATGCCGGGCGCGCAGGTCGTCCAGCAGGCGGTACACCGCCGCCGTCTGGTCGTGCACCCCGGCCCGGCCGCCCGGCTGGTGGCCGGCCTCCACCAGGTCCCGGTTGTGGTCCCACTTCAGGTACGCGATCGGGTACGCGGACAGCAGGTCGTCCAGCCGCTGCAGGATGTACGCGTACGCCTCCGGCCGGGCCAGGTCGAGGACCTGCTGGTGCCGGGCCGCGCCGGGCAGCCGGCCGCCCGTCGCCATGATCCAGTCCGGATGGGCGCGGGCCAGCTCCGAGTCCTCGTTGATCATCTCGGGTTCCACCCAGAGCCCGAACTGCATCCCCAGCGCGGTGACGTGGTCGATCAGCGGGCCGAGTCCCTGGGGCCACACCTCGGGGGAGACGAACCAGTCGCCGAGCGCCCGCCGGTCGTCGCGGCGCGCGCCGAACCAGCCGTCGTCCAGCACGAAGCGCTCGGCGCCCACGCCGGCGGCCGCGTCCGCGAGCCGCTTCAGCCGCTCCAGGTCGTGGTCGAAGTACACCGCCTCCCAGGTGTTGACGACCACCGGCCGCGGCGAGCGCGGATGATGCTGCCGGGCCCGCAGATGGCGGTGGAAGCGGGCGGACACCTCGTCCAGGCCGCGCCCGTACGACCCGTACTGCCAGGGCGTGCGGTAGCTCTCGTCCGGTGCGAGCAGCACCTCCCCGGACAGCAGCAGCTCTCCGCAGCCCAGCAGCGAGACGGAGTGGAAGGTGCGTTCGGCGAAGGTGCGGTGATTGCCCGACCAGGCGGTGTGCACCGCCCACACCTCGCCGCCGCGGTTGCCGAAGCCCTCCGTCCCGGCGGCCAGCAGGTACGCCGAGTCGTAGCCGGTGCGACCGGTGCGGTTCTCCCGCAGGCGCAGCCCCTGCGTGAAGGCCGTCCGCTGGGGGCTGCGCTCGCGCAGATGGTGCCCGGTGAAGTCGAGCAGTTCCGTGGCCACGGCCGGCACGGGCAGGGTCAGGTTGACCGCGTCGACGGTGAACGGGGTGGTGCCGCGGTTGGTCACCGTCGCGCGCTGGCGCACCAGCCCCGCTCCGGTCAGCTCGATGACCAGTTCCAGTTCCAGGCCGGCGGTCCGGTCCTCGGCGTGGACCAGGAGGCGGCCGGGCCGGTCGCCGGACGCGGGGGTGTCCACGGCGGCGTCGACGCGGACCACGCGGAAGGCGGTCGAGAAGTCCGTACCGTTCCTGTGACCCACCAGCCCGGGGGTGCCGAGCCAGCCCGCGGACTGCTCCGGGAGCACGGACACCTCGACGGGGCCGTCGACCGAGAAGCCGATCGGCTGGGGGCGCGACGACAGCCGCAGCGCCTCGAGACCGGCGTCGGACAGGTCACCGAGATCGGCGCCCCAGTGCACGACGCGCGGAAGAGTGCCGCCGGAGGTGTCCAGGACCACCGAGGCACCTGCGGCACGCAGGTGGACCACACCGTGCGGGGGGATGAAGGAGTCAGTTGACACGTTGAGGCTTTCTCCGAAGGGAGCGGGTCAACCCCGCCGTTGACTTACTTAATTTATCGACGTAACAATCGTAGGCGGTTCGACCGGGGAACAACAGGGGTCCGGTACCGACGGATTCGCCCCGGTTCGCATACCGAAGAACCGACAGGAGTGAACATGGCACAGACGCCCCTGCATGAGGGCTGGCTGCTGAGCACCACCCGCGGGCCGGTCCCGGAGACCGTCGGGGGACGTGAGGTACGTGCCGTGGTCCCCGGCAGCACGCACCTGGACCTGATGGCCGCCGGGCTGATCCCCGACCCCTACCTCGACCGGGTCGAGGAGGACCTCGCCTGGATGCACCGCACCGACTGGCGGTACCGGCTCCCCTTCGAGGCGACCGCGGCGGCACCGGGCGAACGCGTGGACCTGGTCTTCGACGGCCTGGACACCGTGGCGACCGTGACCCTCAACGGCCGGGTGCTCGGCCACACCGCCAACATGCACCGCTCCTACCGCTTCGACGTGCGCGACCACCTCACCGACGGCTCCAACGAACTCGTCGTGGACCTCCGCTCCGCGCTGGAGTACGCCGAGGAGACGGAGGCGGCACTCGGCCGCCGCGAACACGTCTACCCCCACCCCTTCAACATGGTGCGCAAGATGGCCTGCAGCTTCGGCTGGGACTGGGGCCCCGACCTGCAGACCGCCGGCATCTGGAAGCCGGTGCGGCTGGAACGCTGGAACACCGCGCGCCTGACCCGCGTACGCCCGCTGGTGAGCGTGGCCCCGGACGGCAGCGGCGTGGTCGAGGTGCACGCCGACATCGAGCTCGCGCACCCCGGGGACCGGCCCGCCCTGGAACTGACCGCGCGGATCGCCGGAGCCGAGGCCCGCACCGTGCCCGACCCCGGCACCACCACCGCCGTCCTGCGCCTCACCGTGCCCGACGCCCGGCTGTGGTGGCCCGCCGGATACGGCGAACAGCCCCTGTACGACCTGGAGGTGGTCCTCACCGGCCCGTCCTCCGAGGCACCGGAACTGGACCGCTTCCGGCGCCGGGTGGGCTTTCGCACCCTCACCGTCGACACCACGCCCGACGAGCACGGCACCCCCTTCACCTTCGTCGTCAACGGCACCCGGATCTTCGCCAAGGGGGCCAACTGGATCCCCGACGACCACTTCCTCACCCGCATCACCCGCGAGCGCCTGGAGCGCCGCGTCGACCAGGCCCTCGGCGCGAACATGAACATGCTGCGCGTCTGGGGCGGCGGCATCTACGAGACCGACGACTTCTACGACGTGTGCGACGAACGCGGCGTACTGGTCTGGCAGGACTTCCCCTTCGCCTGCGCCTCCTACCCCGAGGAGGAACCGCTGCGCGGCGAGGTCGAGGCCGAGGCCAGGGAGAACGTCGCACGGCTGGCCGGCCGGCCGAGCCTCGCGCTGTGGAACGGCGGCAACGAGAACCTGTGGGGCTTCGCCGACTGGGGCTGGCCCGAGCAACTGGCCGGCCGCACCTGGGGACTGGGCTACTACACCGAACTGCTGCCCAGGATCGTCGCCGAACTCGACCCCGCCACCCCGTACGCCGACGGCAGCCCCTACACGCCCGGCGCACCCGTCGGCGGCATCCACCCCAACGACCAGGACCACGGCACCCGCCACGAATGGGAGGTGTGGAACCGGATCGACTACACCGCCTACCGCGACCACACCCCCCGCTTCTGCTCGGAGTTCGGCTTCCAGGGCCCGCCCACCTGGGCCACGCTCACCCGCTGGATCCACGACGAGCCCCTCACCGCCGGCTCGCCCGGCTTCCTGCTCCACCAGAAGGCCGAGGACGGCAACGGCAAACTCGACCGGGGCATGGAACCGCACCTGCCCGCCCCGCGCACCTTCGAGGACTGGCACTGGGCCACCCAGCTCAACCAGGCCCGCGCCGTGGCCTTCGGCATCGAACACTTCCGCTCCTGGTGGCCGCGGACCGCCGGCAGCCTGGTGTGGCAGCTCAACGACTGCTGGCCCGTCACCTCCTGGGCCGCGGTGGACGGCGACGAGCGCCCCAAGCCGCTGTGGTACGCGCTGCGCAATGCCTACGCCCCGCGCCTGCTCACCTTCCAGCCCCGGGAGGGCAGGCTCGCCCTCGCCGTCGTCAACGACACCGACGAACCCTGGGCCGGACCCCTGTCCCTGGAACGCCGCACGCTCCGGGGGACCGTCCTCGCCGATGCTAAAGTCGACCTCCAGGCGGCGCCCCGCTCGGTCGTGGTCATCGAGCCGGACGACGCGCTGATCACCCCGGACGATGCGCGGCAGGAGGTTCTCGTGGCGTCCTCGAAGGACGTACGCGCCTTCCACACCTTCCGCGAGGACCGGGACCTCGCCCACCGGCCCGACGCGCTGAGCGCCGAGGCGCACGCCGTGCCGGGCGGATACCGGGTCGACGTCCACGCCCGGTCCTTCGCCCGCGACATCGCCGTACTCGCCGACCGCGTCGCCCCCGACGCCGTCGTGGACGACATGCTGGTCACCCTGCTGCCCGGCGAGAGCCACTCCTTCCACGTCCGCACCGCCGCCGTCCTCGACGACCCGGCCGTCCTGACCACCGCGCCGGTGCTGCGCTCGGTGAACAGCCTCTGCCACGCCCCGTCGGAGACCGAATGAACCCCGCCCCCCGTGCCCGCGCGGGTCAGGGAGCCCTGGGCCTCGTCCTCGCGAGCTCGACCCGCCTGCTCGGGGTGGAGCCCTTCTTCATGGAGCTCATCGCCGGGATGGAGGAGAGCCTGGTCGCACGGGACATGTCGGTGCTCCTCCACGTCGTCACCACGCACGACGAGGAGATCGCCGCGTACCGCCGCTGGGCCGAGGGCCGCCTGGTGGACGCGGTCGCGGTGGTCAACCTCACCGAGGGGGACCGCCGGCCGGAGGTGCTGCGCGAGCTGGGACTGCCCGCGGTCCTGGTCGGTACGTGGCCGGGGGACCCGGGCATGCCGGTCGTCCGCACCGACGACGGCGAGCCCGTGCGCGAGGCCCTGACCCGGCTCATGGAACTCGGACACCGCAGGATCGCCCGCGTGGGCGGTCCCCGCTCGCTGCTCCACACCCAGGCGCGTCTGCGCGCACAGAAGGAGGCGTGCAAGGAGGCGGGCATCGGGCTGCTGGTCGTCGACGGCGACTACTCGGCCGAGGCCGGGGAGCGGCTCACCGCCGAACTGCTCCGCCGTGACCCACGGCCCACGGCGATCCTGTACGACAACGACGTGATGGCCGTCGCCGGACTGAACGCCGCCAAGGAACTGGGCCTCGCGGTACCGGGCGACCTCTCCCTGATCGCCTGGGACGACTCCACCCTGTGCCGGCTGGCCTCCCCGCCGCTGACCACGATGACCGTGGACGTCCACCGCTACGGCGCTCTGGTCGCCCAGGCGGCCCTGGACCGCATCGACGGCCGGCCGGCCCAGGACCGCTGGTCGCCGGCCGCGCACTTCGTGGCCCGCGGCTCGACGGGTCCTGCCCCCGAGTGACGCGGCACGTCCCTGTGCCGCGGCACGCCCCTCTCACGGCCCGGACCGCGGTCGCCTGACCGGCCGTGGTCCGGACGCCCCACCACGGCCGGGCCGCTTCACCGCCCGGCGTGAGCCGGTCCATCACCCTGCTGGGCTTCCTCCACCGCTCCGCACAGATCGCTCGTGCTCCGTCCTCATCTCCCCTTGCGTATATCCGACAGGAGAGGCATGTGACGTATTCCCATGGACCATTGAGGCCTCGCGGACGGCCGGCCGCTCTGGCGGCGGTCCTCGCCCTCGCTCTCGCCCTCGGCACGCTCGCCACGGCGCCGGCCGCCGCCGCCCCCGCCCCGGGACACGGACCTTCGGTCCGCACGGTCGAGACGGCCGACGCCCGGGCGACGGCCGAGACCCGCTCCCTCTTCTCCTACCTGCGGGACCGGCGTGGCCGGGGCATCCTCTTCGGCCATCAGCAGACCACCGAGTTCGGCGTCACGTTCGACAAGGCCGACGGCGTCACGTCCGACGTGTCGGCAGGCGTCGGCGACCACCCCGCGGTCTTCGGCTGGGACATGAGCGCGGAGGGCTACGGCTCCTCGCCCGGCACCCCCGAGGAGAAGTTCGCCACCTTCGTCGATCTGATCCAGGACGCCCACCGCATCGGCGGCATCAACACCATCAGCGCCCACATGGACAACTTCGTCACCGGCGGGAACTACGGTGACACGAACGGAGACGTGGTCGAGCGGATCCTGCCCGGCGGGGACCACAACGACGAGTTCAACGCCTACCTCGACCGCGTCGCGCGGCTCGCCCACGCGATCACCGACGACAAGGGCGCCCCGATCCCGGTGATCTTCCGCCCGTTCCACGAGAACAGCGGCTCGTGGTTCTGGTGGGGCGCCGCCCACGCGTCGCCCTCGCAGTACGTCGAGCTGTGGCGCTACACCGTGGAGTACCTGCGCGACACCAAGGACGTGCACAACTTCCTCTACGCCTACGGGCCCGGCGGCGGTTACGGAGGCACGGACGAGGTGTACATGCGCACCTACCCCGGGGACGACTTCGTCGACGTCCTCGGCTACGACAACTACGACGGCACCGACGGCTCCCGGCAGTGGCTGGACGGCATGGTCGCCGACCTCGGCATGATCGCCCGGATCGCCGACCGGCGAGGGAAGGTCTCCGCCTTCACCGAGTTCGGCGAGAGCGGTGCCCTGAAGCCCAACGGGCAGAACGGCGACCTGCACTGGTTCACCCGGGTCCTGGACGCCGTCACGGCCGACCCGGACGCCTCACGCACCGCCTACATGATGACCTGGACCAATTACGGCACCGACCAGTTCTTCGTCCCGTATCCGGCGCACGGTGGTCTCGCCGAGCACGAACTCCTGCCGGACTTCCGGGACTTCGCGGCCGATCCTGACTCGGTGTTCAGCTCGGACCTGGACCTGCGCGACATGTTCGACCGGCGGGTCCGCGCCGTACGGCACGACCCGTTCCTGCACATCGTCTCGCCCACGGACGGCGAGCGGATCACCACGGCGACCGCCACCGTCCGGGTCCGGGTCTCCGACGCCCGCCCGCGGCAGGTGTACTACACCGTCGGCGACGCCCCCACCCGGCACGAACTGCGCCTCGACCGGAGGACCGGCTACTGGACCGGCACCTGGGACATCGGCGAGGAGAACCTCACCGACACCCTGGCCGAGCTGAAGGTCCGTGCCGTCGTACCCGGGCACCGGGCACTCACGGCGGAGTACCGCGTCGTCCTCGGGGAGAAGCCGCCGGCGGCACCCGGCGTCGTGGACGACTTCGAGGGACACGTCGACGACACCGCCCTGCGGGCCGAGTACAGCCCCTACGGCACCAACACGATCTCCCTCTCCCGGGATCCTGTCGGCAGCGGCGGGAAGGCACTGCGCTTCGACTACGACTTCGCCTTCCAGAACTACACGGGCATCGGCAGACGGATCGAGGGGGACTGGTCAGCCTTCGACTCCCTCTCGCTGTGGCTGAAGCCGGACGGCTCGCGCCACACACTGGTGCTGCAACTCGTCGCGGGCGGCGTGGCCTACGAGGCGTACCCGTCCATGGCCGGCACCGAGGCCGGTGTCGTCACGATCCCCTTCGCCGACTTCCGCCCGGCACCGTGGGACACCGCGAACGCCGGCCGGCGCATCACCCCCGAGGACCTGGCCGACCTCTCGCAGTTCAACGTCTTCATCAACCAGGCCGGCGCGGGAGGTCCCACCGGCGGCAGTTTCTTCCTGGACGACATCCGCGCCCTCTGACAGCCGGGAGCCGGCCGTCCTGTACTCCGGTACTCCGGCCCGCGCACCGCGCACCACGAGCCGTTCTCCCCGCCCACCGGTGGGGAGAACGGCTCACGGACCTCCGGGCGAGGTGTGGGGGAGGGGAGCCGTCAGCGGTCCGCCGCGCTGCCGCGGACCACGCAGGAGCGGTGGTTCTCCCAGCCCCAGCCGTCGCCGTCGGGGTCGGAGGCACTGCCGTGCACGCAGTAGGGGTAGCCGTTCGGGGCGGTGCCGCCGCCCGTGGAGCCCCCGTCGCCGTAGACGGTGGCGGTCCGGGAGGTGGAGGAGATGCCGTCGGCACCGTGGAAGACGCGCCGGCCCCAGCCGGTCAGGGCGTTCGCGTCGAAACCGCTGACCATGTCGAGGTACTCGACGCCGCCGCCGTTGCCGCTCCAGGACCAGCCGAGGTAGCCCACCCCGAGGGACTGCGCGGTGGCCATGACGGCGTCCTCGTCGGGATCGCCGTCGCTGTGCCGGTCGCCGAACTCGCCGACGACGATCGGCAGTCGCCTGTCGACGAAGGCGCGCAGGTAGTCCTGCACCTCGGCGGCGGTGTCGTAGACCCCGTACATGTGGATCGAGAAGACGGTGTTGCGGTCGGGGTCGGACGCGAAGACGGCGGGGGCGTTGTCCCGCATCGTGCGGGACCAGTCCTGGCCCCAGTTGGGGGCGTCGACCATGAGGGTGTGGTGGATGCCGGCCCCGCGGAGTTTGCCGATCGCCGCCTTGGTGGCGCCGGTCCAGGCCGTGTAGCCGTTGTTGCCGAACGGCTCGTTGCCGATGTTGACGACGACGTACTTCTCCTGGCCGTCCAGCGCGCTCTTCACCCCGATCCAGTAGTCGGCCGCCCGGTCCAGGGTGGTCGCGGCGCCGTCCTCGCCGTAGCCGGTGGTGTCGTGCACCTCCAGGACGCAGATGACCTTGGCGGCCTTGCACCGGTCGATGAGGGCGGAGACCTCGGACGTGCTCGTCCGGGTCCACCGGTCACCGTTGCTGAGCACGACGCGCACGGTGTTGGCGCCCTTGCGCGCGATGTCGGCGATGGAGCCGGCGCGGTCCGGGTACCAGGTGTGGGCGTGGTTGACCCCGCGCATGACGAACGGGTTCCCGTTGGCCTCGACGAGACGTCCGTCGCTGACGTGCAGGCCGGCGGGTGTGGCGGCGGCCTCGCGGGCCGGGCCCATGACGGAGAGGAGCAGGCCGAGGACGGCGGCGAACGCCGTCCCCGCGGTGGTGATCAGCGTGCTTCTCGGTGGTTTGCGCATGTCTCTCCTCGGTTTCGGACTGGGCTGAGGACACGAACGGCACGGCAGGGCAGGGCACGGCATGACACGTCCGACAACGATGTCGCCGTGCGGGAGCATGCCTGGTGGACCGCTTCGCGGGAGGCGGGGCTTCGGGTGCCGGACGGCGGACCGCTCGTGGCCCCTATGACGCACCCGGTGTTACGTCCATGTCAATGCTCGGTTCACGGCCGTTTCGCCGAGCGGCGCCCTAAACCGCTAAACCCGCTGGCCGGCTCCGACGTTGAGGGAACGACCGATTTCCGTCCTTCCGGAGCCGCGTTACTATACCGGTTCAATAACATAGGGTTGCCGATTCCCGATAACCGGTCGCACGCCGTTAACGTACGACCGTGGATCTACTTCGACCGATCATCAAGCCGTACGCCTGGGGCTCCCGCGAGGGTCTCGCCCGGCTGCAGGGGAGGGACGTCCCCTCGGCCGGCCCGGAGGCGGAACTGTGGATGGGCGCCCACCCGTCCGGCCCCGCGGGCATCACCCGCGGCGGGCGTCCCACGACGCTGCGGGACGCGGTGGCCGAGGACCCCGAACGGGAACTCGGAGCCGCCTGCGCCCGCCGGTTCGACGGCAGGCTCCCCTTCCTGCTGAAGGTGCTCGCCGCCGAGCAGCCCCTGTCCATCCAGGTGCACCCCGACCGGGAACAGGCGCGCGCGGGCTTCGCCGCCCGGCAGGCCGGCGGCGGGCACGGCGCGTACGCCGACGACTGGCCCAAACCCGAACTGCTCTGCGCGCTCACCCGCTTCGAGGTGCTGGCCGGCTTCCGCGACCGCGCGCAGGCCGCCGACGTCCTCGAGGACCTCGGGCTCGACCGGCTGCGGCCGGTCACCGCGCCGCTGCGCGACGGCACCGGGGACGAGGCGCTGACCGAGGCACTGCGCGCCCTGCTGGAGTGGCCGCGGCACGACCGTGAGCCGTTCGTCTCCGAGGTCGTCGAGGCGTGCCGGCGCCGGGCGTCGCGGTCCGGGCCGCACCGCGCGGCGTACGACGCGGTGGTGCGCATGTCCCGGCACCATCCGGGAGACCTCGGCCTCGTCGCCTCCCTGCTCCTCGGCCACCGGGTCCTGGAACCCGGCGAGGCCCTGTTCATGCCGGCCGGCGGCCTGCACGCCTACGTGCGCGGAGTCGGCGTGGAACTGCTCGCCAACTCGGACAACGTGCTGCGCGCGGGACTGACCGCCAAGGAGGTCGACGTCCCCGAACTGCTGCGGATCACGGACCCGTCGGTGCGGGTGCCCGAGGTGCGGCCCACGGACGTGCCGGGGCCGGGACGGACCCTGCTGTACGACTGCCCGGCCGAGGAGTTCGCCCTCCACCGGACCGAGCTCGCCGGCCCCGGAGGTCCCCTCGTCCCGCCGTCCGGTCCCCGCATCGCCTTCTGCGCGGAAGGCACCGTCCTGCTGCGCACGGGCAAGGGGGAGGAGGAGCTGCGGCTCGGCCCCGGCGACTCCTGCTTCCTGTCCGCGTCGGACGAGGACGTCCTGGTGGACGGCGAGGGCACGCTGTTCGTGGCGGCCACCGGCCCGGAAGCCGGTGACCGCGGCCCCCACGCGTAGGAATCCCCGTTCACCCACATGATGACAACGTTGTCGGTCGATGGACCGGAGAGAGGACCGCATCGGTGTACGCCGCCCTGGACATCGGAGGAACCAAGATCGCGGGTGCGCTGGTCGACGAGAGGGGAACCGTCGTCCACCGCACCGAACTCCCCACCCCGGCGAGAGAATCCGCCCAGCGCCTGGCGCGCACGGTCGACGCCGTGATCGACGCTCTGGCCGCCGCTCCCGCCTGGGGCGCCGTACGCGGCTTCGGCATCGCCAGCGCGGGCCCCGTCGACACCGCGGCCGGCACCGTGAGCCCCGTGAACATCCCCGCCTGGCGGGCCTTTCCCCTGATCGAGAGCGTACGCGCCCATCCGGTGCTCTCCGGCGGCGTCGCCCCCGTACTGCTCGGGGACGCCGTGGCCATGACCGCCGCCGAGCACTGGCTCGGCGCCGCCCGGGGAGCGGCCAACGCGCTGTGCATGGTGGTCTCCACCGGCGTCGGGGGCGGCTTCGTCCTGGACGGCCGGCCGAGCCCGGGGCCCTCGGGGAACGCCGGGCACATCGGCCACGTCTCCGTCGCCCTCGACGGCCCGCCGTGCGTCTGCGGTGCGCGGGGGTGCCTGGAGGGCTACGCCAGCGGCACCGCCATCGCCCGTCACGCCCTGGAGGCGGGCTGGACCCCCGACCCCGGCTCACCGCCGACGGCCGCCGCCGTCGCCGCCTCCGCGCGCGCGGGTGACGCACGCGCCCTGGCCGCCTACGACCGCTCGGCCCGCGCGCTGGCCGCCGCCGTCGCCGGCGCCGCGACGCTGCTGGAGATCGAGGTCGCCGTCATCGGCGGCGGTGTCGCCCGGGCGGGCGACACGCTCTTCGCCCCTCTGCGCCGCCATCTGCGGGAGTTCGCGGTCCTCGACTTCGTCCGAGGCCTGGAGGTGCGGCCGGCGGTCCTCGCCGCGGACGCCGGCCTGATCGGCGCCGCGGCGGCGGCCCGTCGGCAAATCCGGGAACTCGGCCACTCGGTGCTCTAGCAACGACGGCACATTTCACGGGAGAGGAACTCAACCGGTTCTGTTCCCGCCCTTTCCGCAGTGCGACGGGAAGTTTCCCCAGTACGCCGGGAAGGAGGAAGCAGATCTTTTCGCACCGGAGGTGAGGCGGTGCCCTCGCCTCACCGGTGACCACGATCCGGGCACGCGCGTGTTTCTCATGCGTCTCCGCACACCCGGCACATCACAGAGGGCCCGGAAAACGCCCGGGGGCGCGGCACCGTGCCGCGCCCCCGGGCGAACCCGTGGATCAGGACCGGGGCGAGGCCGTGGACGCCCGCGGCACCAGCGACGGTGTCGCCACCGGCCGGGACACGGCCTCGTGACCGGCGATCACCTCGAACAGCACCCGCGCGACCTGAGCCCCGAAGCCGTGCACGTCGTGGCTCATCGCGGACAGCGTGGGATGGGTCAGCCGGCACAACTGCGAGTCGTCCCAGGCCAGCAGGGACAGGTCGTCCGGCACGGAGATGCCCATCTCGGCGGCTACGCCCAGTCCGGCGACCGCCATGATGTCGTTGTCGTAGACGATCGCCGTGGGCCGGTCGCCGGACAGCAGGAGGGAGCGGGTGGCGCGTGCGCCCTCCTCGCCGGAGAAACCCGTCTCGACGTGCCGGCCGCCCTCGAGGCCGAGTTCCCCCACGATCCGCTCGAACGCGGCCGTCCGGATGGCGCTGTGTCCCAGCCCGCCCGGGCCGCCCACGTGCGCGATGCGCCGGTGGCCCAGGGCCGCCAGATAGCGCACCGCCTCGTCGACGGCGGCGGCGTCGTCGGTCCACACCGAGGGGAAGCCCCCCGTGAGGGAGGGGTGCCCGACCGCGACGGCGGGCAGGCCCAGTTCCCGCAGGGGGGCGAGACGGGGGTCCTCCCGGTGGAAGTCGACCAGGATCGAGCCCCCCACCTGGCGCTCCCGCCACCAGCGCTGCTGGAGGAGGATCTCCTCCTCCAGGGAACCGACCAGCCGCAGCAGCAGCGAGCAGTCGCGCTCGGCCAGCACGCTCTCGATGCCGGAGACGAACTCCATGTAGAAGGGCTCCAGGCCCAGCAGCCGGGCGGGCCGGCAGATGGCCAGTCCGACGGTGTCGACGGACTGGCGGGACAGGCTGCGGGCCGAGGAGTTCGGGGCCCAGCCGAGCTGCCGGGCCGCCGCGAAGATCCGCTCCCGGGTGGCCGCGGAGACCCCCGGTTTGTGGTTGAACGCCAGGGACACGGCGCCCTTGGACACGCCGGCGGCCGCGGCGACGTCCTTGATGGTGACGCGTTCGGAGGGTGCGCTCACGCCGGTTCTCCACAGAACAGGGCCGCACGCACGGTGCCGGCGCGGGTCTCGGCCGCCCTCGTGGCCCGCGGGCGGGCCCGTTCCCCGGGGAGCAGGCTGCGCAGACCGGTGTCGCGGACGGCGTCCGGGCCGAGCCGGTCCGCCTGCAACAGGAGATCACGTACCAGGGTGTGAGCGGTTACCACGGTCTCGACACTACCGGCTCCGGAACCGGCGGGAGACTCCACCGCCCCGTCGGAACGCGGGGCCGGGCAGGCGAACTCCCCATCGGCCACGGGGAAATGGCGCGCGCGCAGCTCGTCGCAGCCGGCGGCGAGGAACTCCTTCCCGGACCTCTCGACCGGCACCAGGTCCTGCGGGACGGGCTGCCGGTTCTCGCCGTGGTTCAGGCTCCGGCCCTCGGTGAGCGGGACGGCTTCCTTCATGTGCGGCTCCTTAGGCGGGACGGGGCCCGGTTCATGAGTGACGCGGCACAACCTAACGCCGGACGCATTAACCGGTCTAGTCATCTCCCGTCGAGGGAGGGTGCCTGCAAAACCGCAGGTCCATTGATCGATGATCGGTCGCTCTTTCACCTGCAGGTAACGATTGGGTATCGCGGAGAACGGAGAAGCTTTACCGGTTCACAAGCGGCTGACATAGTCGCCGTCAGTCACCGCAGCCCGAGCCGTAGTCCATGGAAGGAGCTGGGCACATGGGGAAGAAGACGCTGAGCGTCGCTCTGCTCACCACCGCGATGCTGACCGTCGCGGGGTGCAGCGGAGGGGGGAGCCCGAACGCCGACGAGACCGCCGCCGCGCCGGTGAGCCCGGACGGGGTGTCGGGCGACATCACCGTCCTGACCAATCGCACCGACCTCGTGCAGGACGGGACGATGAAGAAGTACGCGGACGAGTTCAACAAGACCTACCCCGAGGTGAAGGTCAAGTTCGAGGCCCTCACCGACTACGAGGGCGAGGTCAAGATCCGTATGAACACCGAGGAGTACGGGGACGTCCTGCTGATCCCCGGGGTGATCGCCAAGGGCGACTACCCGAAGTTCTTCGCGCCGCTCGGCGACACCTCGGAGATGAAGGGCACCTACCGCTTCACCGACAAGACCGACGTCGAGGGCAGGACGTACGGCATCGCCACCTTCGGCACCGCCAACGGCTTCGTCTACAACAAGGCGGTGTGGAAGAAGGCCGGCATCACCGACTGGCCGACCACCCCCCGGCAGTTCCTCGACGACCTGAAGGCCGTCAAGGACAGGACGGGCGCCACCCCCTACTACACCAACTTCAAGGACGGCTGGCCGCTCAGCAGCCCCTGGACCAACAGCGTCGGCTCCGTCAGCTGCGACACGCAGGCCTCCGACAAGCTGGCCGCGATGGACAAGCCCTGGGAGAAGGGCACGGACCTGAACACGCTCGACACCCTGCTGTACGACATCGTGCACGGGAAGCTGTCGGAGAAGGACCCGGCCACCACCAACTGGGAGAGCTCCAAGACCCTCCTGGCCAAGGGCGAGATCGGCAGCATGATGCTCGGCTCCTGGGCCGTCAACCAGATGCGCGACGCGGCCGAGAAGGCCGGCGCGAACCCGGACGACATCGGCTTCATGCCCGTACCCGCCCAGCGGGACGGCAAGTTCTGCGCCACCCTGGTCTCCGACTACCAGCAGGCCGTCAACATCCACTCCGACAACAAGAGCGCCGCCCGGGCCTGGATCGACTGGTTCACCACGAAGTCCGGCTACGCGGCGAAGGAGGGCGCCGTCTCCGCGCTGAAGGCCGACCCGATGCCCGACACGCTCAAGGGTTATGTTGACAACGATGTCAAGATGGTGGAGCGCTCCGAGGCGAAGACCGCCGAGGTCAACGCCGTCGACAACGCCTCCGAGATCGGCCTGGCCAAGCCGGACTACCGGCAGAAGCTCATCGACATCGCCCGCGGCGCCGTGGACGGCTCCCTCGACGACTACTTCGCCGATCTGAACAAGCGCTGGTCCGAGGCCAGGCAGACCGCCGGCTCCTGAACCTGCCCGCCGGGTCCCGGCCTCCCGGCCTCCCGGCCCCTCCGGCTCCGGCCGGGACCCGGCGCACCAGTGCCCAGCGGACGACGAAAGGCCCGCCTCCCCGATGACCCGAACCGCTTCCACCGCACCACCGCCCGCCCCGGCCGCCGAGCCGGGCCGGACCGGGAAACAAGCCTCCCGCAGCACGCCGGCCGGCCGCTCCTGGCGCGACCGCCCGATGCGCCGGGTGACCCCGTGGCTGTTCCTGATCGCCCCCCTCGCCCTGCTGGTCACGTTCACCTACGTGCCCGTGGGCAACATGATCTTCTACAGCTTCACCGACTGGGACGGGGTCAGCCCCGACCGCGAATTCGTCGGCACGGAGAACTACACCGAACTCTTCACCCGCCCCGAACTGTTCCGGGTGTTCGCGGTGAGCCTCTACTACCTGGCGGCGTCCGTCGTACAGATCGTGATCGCCCTGTACTTCGCCACCGTCCTCAGCTTCGACCTGCGGTTCAGGAACCTCTTCAAAGGCATCCTGTTCTTCCCCTACCTGATCAACGGCGTCGCCATCGGCTTCGTCTTCCTCTACTTCTTCCAGGACGGCGGCACCCTCGACTCGGTCCTGTCCTGGTTCGGCGCGGGCTCCGGCCACGCCTGGCTCGGCAGCCCCGAATCGGCCAACACCTCACTGGCCGGCGTCTCCGTCTGGCGCTTCACCGGCCTGAACTTCGTCCTGTTCCTCGGCGCGATCCAGTCCATCCCCGGGGAGCTCTACGAGGCCGCCCAGCTGGACGGCGCGAGCCGGTGGCAGCAGTTCCGGCACATCATCGCGCCGAGCATCCGGCCGGTGCTGAGCCTCAGCGTCATCCTGGCGATCTCGGGCTCCCTCTCGGTCTTCGAGATCCCGTACATCATGACCGGCGGCGCGACCGGCACCTCGACCTTCGTCATCCAGACGGTCAAGTTCGCCTTCCAGTTCAACAAGACCGGCCTGGCCTCGGCCTGTGCCGTGGTGCTGCTGGTGATCATCCTGCTGATCACCTGGATCCAGCGCCGGCTCGTGCCCGACGAGAAGGTGGACCTCGTATGACCGTCACCGCCCCCGCCCCCGCTCCCGCGCAGGACCGGCCGCGCCGGCGCCCGCGCGTCGGCACCACGCTCACGTACCTGTCGCTCGTCGTCGCCTCGCTCGTGGTGCTGCTGCCGCTCGCCGTGGTCTTCCTGACCTCGCTCAAGTCCTACGACGAGATCGCCGACGGCCGGGGCGCCCTGGCCCTGCCGGAGAACTGGCTCAACCTCTCCAACTACGCCACGGCCTTCCACGACGGCCACATGCTCACGGCCTTCGGCAACACGGCCTTCATCCTGGTGTTCTCCATCACGGGCACCGTGGTCATCGGCTCGATGACGGCGTACGCCATCGACCGCTTCGACTTCCGGTTCAAGAAGCTCGTCATGGCCCTGTTCCTGATCGCCACCCTGGTGCCGGGCGTGACCACCCAGGTCGCCACCTTCCAGGTGGTCAACAGCTTCGGCCTGTTCGACACCCGCTGGGCCCCGATCCTGCTCTACATGGGCACCGACATCGTGTCCATCTACATCTTCCTGCAGTTCATCAGGGGCATCCCCACGTCTCTCGACGAGGCCGCGCGGCTGGACGGCGCCAACGCGTTCACCGTCTACCGGAAGATCATCTTCCCGCTGCTGAAGCCGGCGATCGCGACCGTCGTCATCATCAAGGGCATCACCACGTACAACGACTTCTACATCCCGTTCCTCTACATGCCCTCGGAAGAACTCGGCACGATGTCGACGGCCCTGTTCCGGTTCAAGGGGCCCTTCGGGGCGCACTGGGAGAACATCTCCGCCGGAGCCGTCCTCGTGATCGTGCCGACCCTGGTCGTCTTCCTCTTCCTGCAGCGCTACATCTACAACGGGTTCGCCCAGGGAGCCACGAAGTAGGGGAACGGGGGCGGCGGAAGAGACGTCCGCGGGCGGGAACTTCCCGGTCTCCTCGCACGTTCCCGTGGGCGACCTGATCATTTGATGTGTGACACGGCGACAGCACCCGTCGTCGGGATAAGTGGGCAACGCATGGCCATGGTGGGCCTCTTCTGGATCGCCGAGGGCGACATATACGTGGGCGCGAAACCGTCCGGTCTGGCGCCCGGGGTACGTCTGACCCCCGAGGGCGTGGTGGCGCTCGGCGAGCGGCAGTCCGGTTTCCACCTGTGGGAGGACGTGCGGGCCCTCACCGTGACGGACGTTCCCGAGAAGACGCTCAAGCGGCGGGCGGGCGTGGTCGCGGACCTCGCCGTGACGATGGTGGTGAACCTGGCCATGCCGATGGGGCCCGACCGGGCGGACGAGCCCCCGGGGCTGATGACGGTGCGCCTCACGACGCCCGACGGCGACCGCGAGCTGTCGGCCTACGCGGCCGCGGCCGTCGGCTACACCACGACGGAGATCGAGCTGTCCGGCGCCCTCCTGTCCCGCCTCACGGAGGGCGCCGCGACGATGTCCACCACGCTGGCGGCGATGTCGGAGTGGGGCCGCACCTCGGGCGACGGAACCCCCCGGGGCGCGGAGCGGGAGAGACTCCTGAGGGAGTGGGCCGGACAGGCATGACCCCGTGGGGGCGCCGGGTATGCCCCGGCGCCCCCACGGACGGCGGGACGCCTCCCCGCGAATGGCGGGGTGAGCCCTCGCGAACGGCGGCGCGCGTCCGCGGACGGCGTCCGCAGCACGCTGGACCGGCCCGGCCACGCGACCCGCTCGCGGCCGGAGGACCTGATCGCGGGCGACGGAACCGAGCAGGGCGCCGACGGCGCGGCGGCCGGGGCGGGCGGTCGGAGCGTTTCGCTCCAGGTACGCGCCGTCGGTGGGCTGTGGTGGAGGGGCGCAGGGCGTGGCCCTGTCGAGGTCCGTGTCGTCAGGCGGCGGAGCCGGCCGTGAGCTGGTCCATGACGTCGGCCAGGTTGTAGTGGGCCCGCTTCTCGATGTTCTTCCCGTCCTTGAAGGTGAACAGGTTGAACATGGAGAAAGTACGTGCGCTCCGCGCGGGGGGATGCCGTAGTAGTCGCCGCCCTGGTCTCCTTCGACCACGACGTAGGCGCCGACCTTGTCGGCTTCGGCGACGGTGTCGAGGACCGTCAGGCGGATGCCGGGGAAGGCGTCGAGGTGCTTCTTCTCCGCGTCGATGAACCCTGCGGCGCCGGCCGGGGGCTGTCGATCTGGGGGTGGAAGACGAAGTCCGGGTGGAACATGCCGGTGAGCGTGTCGCAGTCGCCCTGCTGGAGGGCCTGGTGGAAGCGGTGCACGAGACCGGCGTTGGTTCCGGTGGACATGTGATCGGGTCCTTCTCTGTCGTGCCGGCACGGCGCAGGGGCCGCCGTGAGGGGGTGCTCCCAGGGCCGGGGCCCGGCGTGCGGGGAGCCCCGGCCCTGGTGCGAGGTCTCGGTTTCCGAGCTGCGGTCCGGACTCAGGCGCGCTGCACCCAGTCCTGGTCCAGGCGGTCGGTCAGGCCCGCGGCGGCGAAGGCTGCCTCCAGCTCGTCGCGGCCCTCGGTGAAGTGGGCCCAGCTGTCGTGGTGGACCGGGACGACGCGGCGGGCGTCGAGAATCCGGGTGGCCTCGGCCGCCTGGGCGCTGTCCAGGACGATCAGGTTGCCGTCGAAGAGCATGGGGAAGCGGGGTGCTCCGGCGAACAGGAGGGCGGTGTCGATCGGGGCGAAGCGGTCGGCGATCTCCCTGACCGCGTCGAGCGAGGCGTTGTCGCCGCTGACGTAGACCGTCGGCAGTCCCTCGCCCGTCAGGACGAAGCCGACGACCTGGCCGGCGATGGGCTCGACCTCCTCACGCGCGCCGGGGCCGTGGATGGCAGGGACCCCGGTCACGGTGACGGTGCCGCCGCCCGGACGCTCCAGCTCGATCGACTCCCAGTCGGCCAGGCCCTTGGCCTTCGCCCCGAGGCGCTCGCCGCCGCCGGGGGTGGTGAGGGTGAGGGGGACGTCGGCGAGCAGGGCGCGGCCGGAAGTGTCGAGGTTGTCGGCGTGCTCGTCGTGGGAGAGCAGGACCACGTCGATGGGGCCGAGGTCGGCGGGTGTGGTGGTGGAGGGGGCGGTCTTCACCAGGGTCGGTCCGGGCGAGGGGTAGTCGCCGGGGCCGTCGAAGGTCGGGTCGGTCAGGAAGCGCAGGCCGCCGTACTCGAACAGGGCGGTCGGACCGCCGAACGTGCGGACCGGGAACCGGTTGGCGTCGAGCTGGGACATCACGTCTCCGTTTCTCACGAAAAAACCATGCGTTTAACGTTATTCCAGGCTAGGCAGGTGTCACGGAAAAATGCAAGCGCTACCATGAGAGGCATGGACGACACCCTGGCCGCCGACGTGGCACCGACCGCTCTGCCCCCGGCACCGGGGGCCGACCGGTACCGCTCCCTGGACTTCGCCGACACCGCCGCCACCCTGCCCGCCGGCCAGAGCTACGACCTGCTCGCCGCCCCGGAATCCGCCATGCGCTGGCTCGCCGCCCACGACCTGACCACCCCGGACGTGCAGCTGTACGAGATGTGCGCACAGCGGATGCGCACGCTGCGCGCCCACATCCGCGCCCTGTTCACCGCCCGCGTCGACGCCATCACACCACCCGAGGAATCCCTGCGCGCGGTGAACGAGGCCCTCACGGCCGTACCCACCGCCCCCCTCCTCGCCTGGGACGGGGCCCGGGGGCTGCGCCGCGTCCAGGCCCACCCCACCGACCAGGCCGTCAACCACGCACTGGCGACCCTCGCCGCCGACGCCGCCGACCTGCTCACCGGTCCCGACGCCGACATCCTCGCGGCCTGCGGATCAGCCCCCTGCGACCGGTTCCTCCTGCGCACCCACGGCCGGCGCCACTGGTGCTCGACACGCTGCGGCGACCGTGCCCGCGCCGCCCGCGCCTACGCCCGGCGCAGCGGCGCCTCGGGCTGACGCACCACCCCCAGGGCCCTCCTGCGGGCTGCCCGGCGGCCACGCGGAACACCTCCGGCAGGCTGCTTCCGGTTGCCGGCCGACAGCCGGGCACTCGATCACTGAAGAAGGCGCTGCGGGCCGCATGGGAGGTCAAGGCGCACGCCCCGCACTACCGGGTCGTTCTCACCGTGTACGAGAGGAAGCGCCTCGGTCACGACACCGCCGAACTCACCGTACTCGCCAACCATCTCACCGCCCACGGCCCGGCCCTGGAGATGCCCGCCGGCAAGCGCAAGGGACAGACACCCCTCCGTCGCCGGCATCCACCGGGCGCTCGCCGAACACGCCAAGCGCGAGGCGTGCCCCGAAGCCGTCGCACAGGCCCACGCCGACTCCACCGCCATGAACAACGGAGCGGTCCCCGAGCCCCGTGCTCAAGCAGAAGCCCTCAGATCACACTGAGCCACTTGTCCCCTCGCCGTAGCTGTTACGAGAACAGGGCCGACAGGGGACGCGTCCCCTCGGATGGCGGGATGCGGCCACAGCGCAAACCCGCCACCGACTCTCCCCTCAGTACCGGCCGACCGTCTGCCAAGGTGGGGCCACCCCAGCACCAACCGGCTTCCGCCGTGCGTCCTCGACGTCCCCCGCCACAGGCGCACGGCGCAGACGTGACATCGGTACGGACATGCCGGTGCACAGATTTGGGAGAGCGATGCGCCCGATATCGCGTACTGCCCTGGGGACGGCGACAGCCGCCGTCCTGGCCGTCACCGCGGCTGTGCCCGCCACGGCAGGGCCACCCGGCGACAGCACACCCGCACGGCACAGACCCCTGACCGGCACCCCGGCAGCCGCCGCACACGACGGCCGGGGATCCGTCGTCACCCTCGTCACCGGGGACAAGGTCCTGGTCACCAGCGGCCCGTCCGGGCGGAGTTCGGCGACCGTGCTGCCCGCCGCGGACGGCAGCACCCCGCTCGTGCAGACCCGCCAGGTGGGCGAGGACATCTACGTCTACCCGGAGCGGGCCGCCGCCGCGATCGCCGCCGGACGCGTGGACCAGGAACTGTTCAACGTGACCGGCCTGGTGCGCCAGGGCTACGACGACGCGCACTCCGGTGTCACACCGGTCATCGCCGTCTACGACAAGGCCGTCGACGTCGCCCGCAGCGCCCCGGCGACACCGCGCGGAGCCGAGCGCGGCCTCCTCCTCGAAGCGGTCGACGGCGTCGCGCTGAAGGCCGACAAGAAGAACGCCGCCGCCTTCTGGGCGGACATGAGCAACCCCCGCACCCGGGCGGCCGGTTCACTGAAGAAGCTGTGGCTGGACCGGAAGGTCCACGCCACCCTCGACCGGTCCACCCGGCAGGTGCACGCCCCGGAGGCCTGGGCCGCCGGATACGACGGCAAGGGCACCAAGGTCGCCGTGCTCGACACCGGCGTCGACGACGCGCACCCCGACCTCGAGGGCCGGATCAGCGCCGCGAAGAACTTCACCGACTCGCCCGGCACGGACGACGCCCAGGGCCACGGCACCCACACCGCCTCCACCGTCGGCGGCACCGGAGCGGCGAGCGGCGGCAAGAACCGCGGCGTCGCCCCGGGCGCCGACCTCCTGGTGGGCAAGGTGCTCGACGACTCGGGCTCCGGCGCCATGTCGTGGATCATCGCGGGCATGCAGTGGGCCGTCGAGCAGGACGCCGACGTCGTCTCCATGAGCCTGGGCGACCCGCAGCGCACCGACTGCTCCGACCCGATGGCCACCGCGGCCGAGGAACTCGCCCGCGCCGGCGAGGACACCCTGTTCGTGGTCGCGGCCGGGAACACCGGCCCGGCCCTCAACTCCGTCTCCTCGCCCGGCTGCGCGCCGAGCGTCCTCACCGTCGGCGCCGTCGACCGGGACGACTCCACCGCCCAGTTCTCCAGCCGCGGCCCGGCGTACGGCTCGCACACCCTCAAGCCCGAGATCGCCGCACCCGGCGTCGGCATCCTGGCCGCCTCCGCCGGCGGCCGCGGACGGGACGCGTACCGCTCGATGAGCGGCACCTCCATGGCCACCCCGCACGTCGCGGGCGCCGCCGCCGTCGTCAAGCAGCGCCACCCCGACTGGAACGCACGGCAGATCAAGGCCGCGCTGGTCTCCTCCGCCGACAGCACCGTCCCCGGCGACACGCGCGAGACCGGCGGCGGACGCCTCGACGTGAAGGCCGCCGTCGACGGGACCGTGCTCGGCGCCCCCGCCGTACAGGGCGGCAGCTTCGACTGGCCGCAGAGCGAGGCCGACCGCACCACCGTCGCGATCCCGTACACCAACACGACCGACCGGCCGGTCGTCCTGGACCTCGCCGTGCGGCACGTCACCGGCAACGACGGCAGCGCCGTCCGCTCGCCCGTCGCCACCCTGAAGGACCGGACCGTCACCGTCCCGGCGGGCGCCACCGTCCAGGTGCCGCTCCACCTGGACCCGGCCGCCTCCCTCAAGGCGAGCCAGTACGGCGACGTCACCGGCCGCGTGGTCGCCACCGCCGGCCGCACCACCGTCACCACACCGTTCTCGCTCCACGTCCAGCCGCAGACCGTCACCCTCCGGGTCAAGTCCCTCGACCGCAGCGGCGCCCCCGCCGCGGGCATGTCCTCCCTCGACCTCGTCGGCACGGACGACGCCTCGGGCGAGCGCCGCTACAACGAGGGCGCCGCCGAACAGGTGTACCGGGTGCGCCCCGGCAGCTACTTCCTGTCCTCCTTCGTCGTCACCCCGGACCGCGACGGCACCCTGGCCGACTCGGTGACGTACCAGGGACGCCCGCAGCTGGAGGTCACCGAGGACACCACCGTCGTCCTCGACGCGCGCAGGGCGCACCGGATCTCCGTGCGCACCGACCGGCCGAGCGAGAACCGCGGCGCCACCCTGACCTTCCTCCGCTCCTGGGACGACACCTGGGTGCACGGGGGCAGCATGATGGGCGGCCGCGCTGCCAAGGGGTACTACGCCGACGTACAGGGCCGCGCCCACGACGGCGACTTCGAGTTCGGCAGCTACTGGCGTCTCTACGCCCCGCAGATCAGCGACTTCGGCATCGCCGGCGGGCCGCGCCTGCACCCGGTGACCGCCGGCTTCGGTTCCGTCAACCTGGACGGCACCGGCAGGGCCCAGGTGGTGGACGCGGGCACGGGCAGCGCCGCCGAACTGGCCGCCGCCGGGGCCAAGGGCAAGGTGGCACTGGTCCGCGTCCCGGACGAGACCACCGCCGTGCTCGAGCAGGCGCGCGCCGCCGCGGCCGCCGGAGCCGTCGCGCTGATCACCTACCACGACGCTCCCGCCCGCTGGTACCCGACAGGCTCCTCCGAGAACAGCCCCCTGCCCGCCCTCGCCCTCCCCGCGGCCGAGGCGAAGGACCTCCTGCGGCGGCTGGACGCGGGCACCGTGACCCTCTTCTGGCGGGCCACCGCGAAGAGCCCCTACGTGTACAACCTCGCGTTCCCCGAGACCGGCCCCGTCACCTCGGACCGCACCCACCGGGTACGGGACTCCCGCCTCGGCCGCGTCCGGTCCACCTACCACGCCATGGGCGTGGCGGCCGACTACCTCACCGCGGTCGTCGCCCACCGCCCGGACGCCACCGTCACCCTGGGCGCGCTGGACCGGCTCGCGGTGCCCGGCGAACGCACCGAGTACTACTCGGCGGGCGGCACCGGCTTCTCGCAGAGCGTCTCCAGCAGTTTCCCCTGGGGCGAGTCCATGATGGGCGCCGTCCGCACCTACCGCGCGGGTGAACGGCGCGACGAGAACTGGTACGGCGGTGTCCTGGCCCCGGCCGCGCCGCGGGACGCCGCGGGCGGGGAACTCCTCGCCGCCGAACGCCAGGGCAACCGCATCGGCGTCGCCCCGGCCGTCTGGGGCGACAGTGAACACGCCGCGGTACCGGGCTCCTTCGGCGACGTCGGGAACCTGACCCTGCGCATCGACGGCGAGCCGGCCGGCTCCAGGGCCTACCCCTACGGCGGCTTCGACGTGCCGGCGGCCGACGCCGCGTACGAACTGACCCTGCGCACCACGAAGTTCGGGTACCCGGCACAGGTCTGGAAGCGCTCCGTCGCGACCGAGACGACGTGGTCCTTCCGCTCCCGCTTCGAGGCGGACGTCCCCTCGCGCGGACTGCCGGTCCTCTTCCCGCGCTACGGGCTGCCCGAGGACGGCATGAAGACGCTCGCCGCGCGGGACGGGCAGCGCATCACCCTCGACGCCACCGGCCACGCCGGCTACCGGCCGACCGCGCTGAAGTCCGCGAAGCTGTCGTACTCCTACGACGGCGGCACCACCTGGACCGAGGCGGCGACGGCCCGGCACCGGGGGGTCTGGACGGCGACGGTGGACCACGCCGGCGCCTCCGGCGAGCAGGTCACCCTGAAGGCGGAGCTGACCGACACCAACGGCAACTCCGTCACCCAGACCGTGACCCGGGCCTACGACGTGCGCTGACCCCACGTCACGGAACGGGGGGGGGGGGGGGGGGGGGGGGGGGGGGGGGGGGGGGGGGGGGCGCGGCGCCGGCGGGGGGGGGCGGGGGGGGGGGGGGGTGCGGGGCGCACGAGGAGAAACACGCAGGGGGGGGCGGACGCCCC
>NZ_JBIAHR010000015.1:0-40335 GCF_042870695.1 Streptomyces sp. NPDC006384 | reverse complement strand
CTCACCCGAGCCCGGAAACTGGCCACAGCCGTCCTCCACTGACCCTCCCGCGCAGCCCCCCCGCCCCCCCCCCCCCCCCCCCCCCCCCCCCCCGCGCCCCCCCGCCCCCCCCCCCCCCCCCCCCCCCCCCCCCCCCCCCCCCGCCCCATGACCTGTTCCCGGCCTCAGCCCTGCTTCTGGACCTGCTTCTGGTCCTGGTCCTGGTCCTGTTCCGAGGGCAGGTCCAGGCCGCGCGCCGTGACCAGCCGCGCGTCGCCGTCGGCCAGGCGGTAGGACAGCCCGACGACCGCGACCCGTCCCGCCGCGACATGGTCGGCCAGGTCCCGGGACCGGTCCAGGAGGAGGTCGACCGTGTGACGGACGTGGGTGTCGACGAAGCCGTCGTTCTCGGTCTCCCCGGACGCCCGGGCGGCCAGCACACTGGGCGTCACCCGCTCGATCACGTCCCTCAGGAACCCGGGAGCGGGAGTGCCGTCCTGCACCGCGGCACGGGTCGCGGCGATGGCCCCGCAGGCGTCGTGGCCGAGCACCACGACCAGCGGACAGTCGAGCACGCTCACCCCGTACTCGATGCTGCCGAGGACCTCGGACCCCACCGCGTGTCCCGCGGTGCGCACGACGAACAGGTCGCCGAGCCCCTGGTCGAAGATGATCTCGGCGGCCAGCCGGGAGTCGGAGCAGCCGAGGAGCACGGTGTGCGGATGCTGCGCGGCGACCGTGTCGGCACGGCGCGCGGCGTCCTGGTTGGGGTGCCTGGGCGTACCGGCGGCGAAGCGGCGGTTGCCGGCCAGGAGGAGGTCGAAGGCTTCGCGCGGGGTGGCGGGAGATACAGCGGTGACGTCACTCATGCCAGCAGATTACGACCGGCACCCACCGGGACGGACGCGTGGGGGCCCCGCGCGGGCGTGGCGCCCGGCGGTTCCGACGGCCCGCCCGCCGCCCGGCGGGGCCGCGGCCGCCCCCACGCGTCCTCCGGTGCCGGGGATCGGACCGCGCTCGTCGGCGAGACGGCACCCGGAGGGATCAGGCGCCCGGGCAGGTCAGGCGCTCAGGCGGATCAGCAGCACGCCGGGGGTGTGCGGCAGCGACACGCTCAGCGCCTCCCCGTCCCACCCGACGAGACCGGCGGTACGCGTCGGATGCAGGATCTCCGCGTTCACGTCCGCTCCCGCCAGGTGCCGGAGGGGAAGGCGCACGCGGCTCTCCCCGCCGCGCCGCCAGACCGAGAGGTAGGACGTCCCGCTGCCGGGCACCCGCAGGCCCAGGGCCAGCCAGCCGTCCGTCCACCCGGGCAGGCCGAGCGGCCAGAAGGGCACCGACCCGGCGAGGTCCCCGCGGAGGGACCTGTACACCGCCACCGCGTCCCGCACCAGGGCGAGCTGGTCCGGCGACATCCGGTCCAGGTGGCCCGACAGGTGGATGCGGCCGAGCAGCGCCCCGCCCAGGGTGAAGGTGTTGAGGCCGTCGTCGTACCCGGGCTGCGGGTACGCCCAGACGGCGCCCTGCTCGGGCGGCACGGCGGTCGGCGCCGCGGCGGCGATGGGCGGGTAGCGCATCGGGTCCTGCTGGTCGCTGGTGGACTGCAGCTGGGTGACGGCGAGGGTGGCGCCGTCCATGCGCATGCCGCCGGAGGCGCAGTTCTCGATCACCAGGCCGGGGTGCCGGTCCAGTACCCCGGAGAGCCAGTCCAGGTAGGCCTGGGCGTGTCCCAGCAGACCCGCGCCGGGGGAGAGGTCGTCCGGTCCGCACGTGCCCGGGTCGACCAGGATGTTGTAGTCCAGCTTGAGGTAGCCCACGCCCCAGTCGCCGACGATGCGGTCCACCGCCTTGTCGAGGTGGGCCCGGGCGGCGGGATGCCGCAGGTCCAGCTGATGGCGGCCCTGTTCGACGAGGCGCACGCCGTCGCGCCGGAAGAACGCCTCCGGCGGCAGCCCGGCGGCGACGGGGCTGCGCACGCCCACCACCTCCGGCTCCAGCCACAGTCCCGGCACCATGCCGCGTTCCCGGATCCGGTCGAGCACCGCGCGGATCCCGCCGCCGGGGAAACGGCGTGATGACGGCAGCCACTCGCCCACGCTGTCCCACCAGCCGACCGTGTCGTCGTCGTACCAGCCGGAGTCGATGCAGAAGTACTCCGCCCCGGCCTCGGCGGCCGCGTCGATCAGGGGCAGCAGCCGCTCCGTGGTCGGGTCGCCCATCAGCGTGTTCATGTAGTCGTTGTAGACGACGGGCAGCCGGGTGTGGTCCGGGTGCGGGCGGCGCACGGCACGGCGGTACGCGGTCAGGGCGCCGAAGGCGTCGTCCAGCCCGTGGCCGAGGGCGAGCACCCCCGGCACGGTGGTGAACTCGGCGCCGGGCTCCAGCCGGACACGCCACTGGTGCTCCGCGTCCGTGGGGCCGTTCAGCGCCAGGTACGTGCCGTGGCGGCGTTCGCCCAGGTCCCAGCGCCAGCCCGTGGGCGACTCGACCTGCCACAGCCACGCGTGGCCGCTCCCTCGCGCGGTGACGGCGCCCATCGCGAGGTGCCCGTCGGTGGGCCAGCTGCCCCGCCCGGTGAGGACCAGCGCGGCCCGGCTGTCGTGCTGGTGGGCGTCGACGCTGACGTCGACGACGGTGTCCCGCAGCGGCTCGGCGTACCAACGGCACTCCGCCAGCCAGTCGTTGCGCGCCCGGTGGACGTCGAGGGCGTCGGGGGAGGGGAGGCCGGCGAGGAGCAGGCTGCTGACGGACTGGACGACGACGTCCTGACGTCCCTCGTTGCGCAGCCGGACGCGGGAGCGCAGCACAGGGAGGCCGAGGGGCGAGGACAGTTCGACGAGGGCCGCGAGTCCGCTGTGCGGGTCGTGGAGTTCGACGGTCAGCCGCGTCCAGCCGTCGCTCTCCTCGGTGCGGTGGGCGCGGTGACGGAGCCGGGCGCCGAGGGCCGTACCGGTGAAGCGCGGGCCGGACCAGCCGCTGCCGTGCCCGAGGACGGCCGTCTCCACGAGGTGGAGGGGGGCGTCCGGGCCGGGCACGGGCACCGGGTCGCCGGGGCGGTCCAGCCGGACCAGCCGTGGGACGCCGTCGGGGCCGACGGCGAGTTCGGCCTCCAGCGCGCGATGACCCCAGGTGATCCTCTGCCCAGGGCCGGTGGGGGCCGCGCCCGCCGCATCGGACGTAACGGTCAATGTCGTTCCCTCCCGGTGACCGCCGAGGAGGCGGCCTGCTCAGGGTCCCGCGTCCGGCGCGTGTCCCTGTCCGGCGCGTGAATCCCTCGTTACGGTCTCTTGACGAGGTTCTGTGTGACCGGTCACAATCCTGGCATGAATGTGACCGGTCACACAAGGCGCTCGGTGAGCATCCGGGACGTCGCCACCGCCGCCGGGGTCTCGTACCAGACGGTCTCCCGGGTGATCAACGGCCATCCCAGCGTCAGGCCGGCCACCCGGGAACGCGTCCTCGCGGCCATCGACGAACTGGGCTTCCGGCGCAGCTCCACCGCGCTCGCCCTCGCCAGCGGACGCAGTCGCGCCGTGACCGTGCTGACCGCCAACACCACGCACTACGGCTACGCCTCGATCCTCCGGGGCATCGAGGAGGCCGCCCGCGCCACCTCGTACGCCGTGGGCATCGGCGTGCTCGAATCACCCGACGAGACCGAGACCGCGGCCCAGGTGCAGAGAGCCGCGGACGCCGGCGGCGGCCTGATCGTGATCGCGTACGACCCCGCCGGGGTGCGCGCCCTGGAGGCCGTCCCTCCCGGGACGCCGGTCGTGGGCGTGGTGGAGACCCCCGCCGGCCCGCCCGGCGACGACCGCCCCTGGGTGTGGACCGACGACCGCGACGCCGCCTACCGGGCCACCCGGCACCTGCTCTCCCTGGGCCACGAGACCGTGCACTACGTCGCCATCCCCTCCAGCACCCGCCGCACCAGCGCCCGGACCGCGGGCTGGCGGCAGGCGCTCGAAGAGGCCGGAGCGCCCCGGCCCCGCCCCGTACAGGGCAGTTGGGGGCCGGAGGGAGGACACGCCGCGGGCCTGGGACTCGCGAGGGACCCCGGCGTCACCGCGATCCTGTGCGGCAACGACGACCTCGCGCTCGGGGTGATCCGCGCCCTCCACGAGAGCGGCCGGGCCGTCCCCGGCGACGTGAGCGTGGCCGGATTCGACGACGCCCCGCACTCCGCCTACCTCACCCCCTCGCTGACGACCGTACGCCTGGACTTCACCGGCCTGGGGCGGTCCGCCTTCGGTCTGCTGCACGGAGTGCTGGAGGAGTCCGCACCGGTCACCCCACGCCCCGTCTCCGTGCCGGAACTCGTGATCCGGGAGAGCTCGGGACCCCCGCCCGCACGGGGATGACCTCCCCACGGCCCGGCCGGTGACGGCCTCCGGCCGAGCCGCACGGAACGCTCCTTCGGTCCTCGCGGGAACACCCTCCTCCCCGGCCCCCGTGAGGACGACCACCCCCGCCGGCGCGCACGGAGACCTCCTCCCGGCGACGCCCGCCCAGCACTGCCCCGCTCACGCCCCCTCAGCGGCCCCGCTCGCCCGACGCCCCCTGAGCCCGTTCGTGAAAGGCATGCCATGACGAGAAAAGTCCTGACCGCGCTGGCGTTCATATGCGCCGCCGCCCTGTCCGCCACCGCCTGCAGCGACCCCACCGTCGGCGACTCCCGAACACCCGACGGCGGACAGGCGAAGGTCGATCCGACCGCCCGCCTGGACGGGGTGAAGCTGACGATGTGGACCGCGCAGAACACCGTCGACGCGCCCAAGCAGGTCATCGACGCCTTCGAGAAGGCCACCGGAGCCGAGGTCGAGACCCAGGCCGTCCCGGACCTGTACGAACAGAACGTCCCGACCAAGCTCGCCTCGGGGGACAAACCCGACCTGATGTTCTGGCAGCCGTCCGTCTCCACGCTCCCCTTCATCCAGCCCGAGCAGAACCTGCTCACCCTCGACGGCGAGGAATGGGTCTCCAGGCTCGGTGACACGGAGAAGAAGCTGGGCGTCATCGACGGCAGGCGCTACGCCGCGATCGTCACCAGCCCCGCCATGCTCGGCGTCTACTACAACAAGGACGTCTTCGCGCAGGCCGGGATCACCGAGAAGGACTTCCCCGCCTCCTACGACGAACTCCTGCGCCTCGGCCGCAGGGTCGTCGACAGGACCGACGCCGCCGCCTTCTACGAGGCCGGCGGCGACAAGTGGCCCCTGCAGTGGCAGGTGCAGGTCCAGCTCACCGACCTCGGCGAACAGTGGTGGGACGGCCTCAACCGGAACAAGGAGAAATGGACCGACCCGGTCGTCGTCGGCGCCGTCAAGAAATACAAGGAAGAGGTCCTCGACGCCGGGCTCGCCCAGAAGAACCACCGGACCGGCACCTTCACCGGCCAGGCCGACTCCCTCTGGAAGGGCGAGTCCGCCATGGTCCTCAACGTCACCTCGTTCCAGACCCAGTTGCAGGCCAAGTACTCCACCGCCGAGATCGACGAGAAGATCGGCTGGTTCCCGGTCTCCAACTCCTCCGCCACCGGCATGTACTCACCGGACCAGACCAACGGCGTCGTCGCCTTCAGGACCGGTGACGAAAAACGGCAGAACGCCGCCCGCCAGTTCCTCGCCTTCTGGCTCGGCCCGGACTACCCGGACTACATCAGGACCATGAAGATCCCGTCCGTCCAGCCGTCCGTACCGAACCCCGACGGCCTGCCCCGGACCTCACTGGCCCAGATCAAGGCCCTGCCGACGGCCGACGGCGTCTTCCAGGCCAAGGCGATCGTCGCTCCCGACACACACCTCTACCTCGCCGACATGATCTACGGCAAGAAGAGCCCGGAACAGGTCGCACAGGCGATCCAGGACCAGTTCGCGCAGGTGGCCAAGGCCCAGGGCGCCCCCGGCTTCTAGAAGGTGCCGGACACCCCCGGCCTGCCCCGGCTTCCAGGGGGGGCCGGACGCCTCCGGCCCCACCGACCCACCCGACGGGCAAGGACTTCCGATGGCGGACACGGTCATACGCACACGCACGCAGAAGCACGCGCCCGGTGACGTCCGGGAGAAGAAGGCGGGACGGCTGCCGCGCGCCGCCGTCCACCACCCCTGGTGGTTCGCGCTCCCCGCGGTCACCGTCTTCGCGGCCTTCTTCCTGGCGCCGAACCTGCTCAACTTCTACTACCCGTTCACCGACTGGTCCTCGTACCACCCCGGCATCGCCTTCACCGGCTTCGACAACTTCACGGCCATCGCCGACGACGGCTCACTGCTGCGCGCCATCCGCACGACCCTGCTGTACGCCCTGCTGGCCGCCCTCTTCCAGAACGGCTTCGGGCTGGTGCTGGCCCTGCTGCTGGAGGCGGACACCCGGTTCAACCGGTTCTTCCGCGCCGTCTTCTTCCTGCCCGTGCTCATCTCGGCACTGGCCACCGGCTACGTCTTCCAGGCCCTCCTCGACCAGGACGGCGCCCTCAACGGCCTTCTCGGCACGGACATCCCCTGGCTCGGCTCGACGACCTGGACACTCGTCCTGGTCACCGTCATCCACGGCTGGAAGTGGATGGGCCTGTCCATGCTGATCTACCTCGCCGGCCTCAAGGGCATCCCGGGCGACATGCTGGAGGCGGCCCGGGTGGACGGTGCCGGGCCGTGGCGGACCTTCTGGTCGGTGCGCTGGCCGATGCTGGCGCCCGCGCTCACCTTCAACGTCACCACGGCGCTGATCGGCTCGATGAACACCTTCGACATCGTCCAGGCGACCACGGGCGGCGGCCCCGCCGCCTCCACAGAGGTCTTCAACATCTACATGTTCCGCGTCTTCGGCCAGGGCCTGTACGCCCAGGCGTCCGCGATGAGCCTCGTCCTCTTCCTGATCGTCGTCGCCATCGCGATCCCCCTGGTGATCGGCCTGCGCCGAAGGGAGCAGATGTTGTGAGCACCATGACGAACACCGCGCCGGCCACCCGACCCGCCCGGCGCCACGCCGGCCCCGCAGCCTGGCGCTACGGCCGCCCCGCCCTCGTCCTGCTGCTCGCCGTGCTGGCCGTCGGCGTACCGCTGTGGCTGGTCGCCGTCACCTCCGCCAAGCCACAGGCCGAGGCGGTCAGGCCGAACCTGGACCTGCCGCGGCAGTGGCAGCCCGGCAGCAACTACGAGAACGCCGTCGACCAGGGCGACATGCTCCGCGGCTTCCTCAACTCCCTGCTCGTCGTGGTCCCTTCGGTCGCCCTCGTCCTGATCCTGGGAGCCGGCGCCGCCTGGGTCTTCGCACGGCGCAGATCGAAGCTGGTCTCCGCCGCGTACGCGCTGTGCATCAGCGGCCTGCTGCTGCCACCCGCCGTCATCACCATCGTGATGGAACTGCGGCAGCTCGGGCTCGCCGGCACCCGGCCCGGCATGATCGCCGTCTACACCGGGATGTACCTCTCCACCTCGATCTTCTTCATGACCGGCTTCATCCGGTCCATCCCGGCGGAGCTGGAGGAAGCCGCGCGCATGGACGGCGCCAAGCCCCTGCGGATCTTCCTGCGGATCATCCTGCCGCTGCTCAGGCCGGTCATCGCCACCGCGACGATCATGGTGATGCTCTACGCCTGGAGCGACGTCTTCTACGCCTTCTTCGTCCTCGGCGGCGGAGAGAAGGCGACCCTTCCGCTCAACCTCTACAAGGTCGCCAGCGCACAGCTCTACCTCGCCAACTGGCACCTCGTCTTCGCGTACGTCGTGGTGATGAGCCTGCCCATGGTCACCGTCTTCCTGGTGGCCCAGCGAAAGATCGTGTCCGGAATCACCAGCGGAGCCGTCAAGTGACCGGAGGTCCGACACCGTGAGAACCCCCGCCCGCGCACCGTCCCGCACCAGAACCGCCCTGCTGACCCTCGTCCTCGGAGCAGCCGCCATGGCAGGCACCCTCCCCGCAGCGTCCACCGCGGCCGCCGCCCCCTCCCCGCAGCGCCTCACCGTCGACCTCGCCGCCTCCGAGGGCCCGGTGATGCACGGAGCCAACGGCAGCCTGTACGGGCTCAGCGACGACGGCGTACCCGGCGACGCCGCACTCGCACCCCTGAAGATCACCAGCATCTCGCAGAAACCGGAAGGCGGGGCCCAGCACCCCAACGGCGACGCGCTCACCGTCTCCGAGTCGTTCTTCCGCAACGGCGGCGGCGAGATCAACGTCATGATGCAGGACATCTACGCCAAGTGGCCGTACGAGAACCTCGGCATCGACGACTACCTCCCCAAGGTCGACAAGATCGTCAAGCAGACGTCGGCCGCCCCGCACGGCGACCGCTTCGTCTACGTCCCGTTCAACGAACCCGACTGGATCTGGTACAATCTCGGCGTCCCGGACCGGTCGCAGTACGAGGCGGCCCGCGACCGGTTCTTCCAGGACTGGAAGACGGTGTACCGGCGCATCCGCGCGATCGACCCCGACGCGAGGATCGCCGGCCCCAACGAAGCCTCCTACCACACCCGCCTGCTGAGGGACTTCCTCGCCTTCGCCAAGCGCGAGAACGTCCTTCCCCAGGTCATGACCTGGCACGAACTGGGCTCCGGATCGCTGCGGGACTTCCAGGCGCACCACGACGACTACCGCGCGCTCGAACGCGAGGCGGGCATCGCCCCCCTGAAGATCAACATCGACGAGTACGCCAACCGGCGCGACCTGTCCGTACCGGGCCAACTCGTGCAGTGGGTCTCGATGTTCGAGAGGAACAAGGTGTACGCCAACCAGGCGTACTGGGACGCGGCCGGCAACCTGAGCGGCAACGTGGTCCGCTCGAACATCCCCAACGGCGGCTGGTGGTTCTTCCGCTGGTACGCCGGCCTGACCGGAGACACCGTCGAGGTGAGCCCGCCGCAGCCCCACACCGTCGACACCCTCCAGGGCCTGGCCTCCTACGACCGGGCGCGCCGCCAGGCACAGGTCCTGCTCGGCGGCTCCTCCGGAGACTCCGACGTCGTGGTGCGCAACGTCTCCCGTCAGGTCTTCGGCCGGGCGGTCACCGCGACCGTCGCCGAGGCCGCCTGGTCCGGCTACGAGGGCCGGCACGCGGCACCGCGGGTCCTGTCGCGCACGAAGGTCGCCGTCGCGGCCGACGGCTCGGTGACCGTGCCGCTGCGCGGCATGCACAAGATGTCCGCCTACCGGATCGTCCTCACCCCGGGCGGCACCGGCACCCCCACCGACGCCTCCGTCCCCTGGAGCGCCTCCTACGAGGCCGAGGACGCGGCCGTCACCGGCGGGAAGGTCTACACCCAGGGCACGGTCGACAACGCCAACGGCTACGCGGCCTCCGGCACCAAGGACGTCGGCTCGCTCAACACCCCGGCCAGCAGGGTCGACTTCACGGTGACCGTACCGAAGGCCGGCCGCTACGACCTCGCCGTCCTGTACGGCAACCAGTCCGGGGCCCCCGCCACCCAGAAGCTCTCGGTCGACGGCGGCGCCCCCGTCACCGTCACCTACCCCTCCACCCAGAACTGGACCTACCGCGCGAAGAAGGACCTGACCGTCGACCTCCCCGCCGGGACGCACGTGCTGAGCCTGGCGAAGGGCGAGGCCGAGGTCACCCTCGACCGCATCGACCTCACCGCCCGCACCACCGGCCCCTCCGTCTCCTACGAGGCCACACTCGCCGACATCAGCGGCGACCCGGGCTACGACTACTCCTCCTCCACCGGTACGGGCACGGGCGCCCTCGTCCTGCGCGCCGGCGACAAGGCGGTCTTCGACGTCTACGCCCCGCGCGACGGCTACTACACCGTGACCCCCGACGCCTCGGCGGCCGTACGGCTCACCCTGCACGGTGAGCGGATCCAGGCCGCGCCGCGAGCCGCCCTGCGCCTCTACCTCGTGGCGGGCAACAACCGCATCACGGTGACGTCGGGCAACGCCTCCCTCCGCTCCCTCGGCGTCTCGGGCACCGGCTCCGTCTCCGGCACCCTCTCCTACGAGGCCGCCACGGCCACCCTCGGGGGCGGGGCGCAGCTTTTCCCCTCGGCGTACGCGTCGGCCGGCTCGTACATCGGCCGGCTCGGGAACAGCGAGGGGAGCACGGCCGAGTTCACGGTCGACGCGCCCCGCCCGGGCCGCTACCTGCTGACCGTCCACTACGCGCACAACGACCGGCGCGACAACGGCCACGCCTACAACACGGACATCATGTCCCGCACCGCGGACATCACGGTGGGCTCCGGCGCCCCGCGGAAGGTCACCTTCAAGAACACCTGGAGCGCCCACGACTACTGGACCGTGAGCCTCCCCGTCGACCTGCGCAAGGGCACCAACAAGGTGACCTTCGGGAACGCGACCGCGTGGGCCCCGGACATCGACCGGATCGAACTGGGCCGAGTTGTCGGATAGTCCCGGGAACGGCCCGGGCCGGATCTCCCCCGGAGGCCCGGCCCGGGCTCCTGTGCTAGCGTAGGGCTTTTGCGTGGTCGTCACGGTGGGCGATTCTGCTTGTCCGGTTCCGCTCGTGCGCGGGCCGTCCCCTCCCGCCGGGCCTTCCTCGGTACGTTCCCCTGCGGAAGGCTGTTCATGAAGCACCCCGACAAGCACCCCGATGACTCCGGCAGCGCCCACGACGCCCCCGCCCGGCCCGGCGCCACGACGCCGCCCCGGCCCCCGGCCGCCTCCTTCGAGGCCCTGGACCTGCCCGCGGAGGTGCTGCGGACCCTGAGCGGACTCGGGGTGCGCGACCCCTTCCCGATCCAGGCCGCCACCCTGCCCGACGCCCTGGCGGGGCGCGACGTCCTGGGCCGCGGACGCACCGGATCGGGCAAGACGCTCGCCTTCGGCCTGCCGCTGCTGACCCGTACGGCCGGACGGCGCGCCGAACCCAAGCAGCCCCTCGCCCTGGTCCTCGTACCCACCCGGGAACTGGCCCAGCAGGTCACCGAGGCGCTGACCCCGTACGCCGAGGCGCTGCGGCTGCGGATGACGGCGGTCGTCGGCGGCATGTCGATCGGCCGGCAGATCGCCGCGCTGCGCGAGGGCGCCGAGGTGGTCGTCGCCACCCCCGGACGCCTGCACGACCTGATCGAACGCAAGGCGTGCCGCCTGGGACGGGTGAGGATCACCGTGCTGGACGAGGCCGACCAGATGTGCGACCTGGGATTCCTGCCGCAGGTCGTCGAGGCGCTGGACCAGGTCCGCCCCGACGGCCAGCGGATGCTGTTCTCGGCCACCCTGGACCACGACGTCGACCAGCTGGTCGGCCGCTACCTCCAGGACCCCGTCGTCCACTCGGTCGACCCGTCCGCGGGCGCCGTCGCGACGATGGAGCACCACGTCCTGGTCGTCCACGGCCCCGACCGCTACGCCGTCACCACGGAGATCGCCGCCCGCGACGGCCGCGTACTGCTCTTCCTCGACACCAAGCACGCCGTCGACCAGCTCACCCGGCACCTGCGGGCCAGCGGCGTGCACGCCGGGGCCCTGCACAGCGGCAAGTCCCAGCCCCAGCGCACCCGGACCCTGGCACAGTTCAGGAGCGGCGGGATCACGGCCCTGGTGGCGACCGACGTCGCCGCCCGCGGCCTGCACATCGACGACCTCGACCTCGTCGTCAACGTCGACCCGCCCGCCGACCCCAAGGACTACGTGCACCGGGCGGGCCGCACCGCCCGCGCCGGCGAGTCCGGCAGCGTGGTCACCCTCGTGCTGTCGGGCCAGCGCCGTGAGACCGGCCGCATGATGGCCGGGGCGGGCATCGAGCCGACCGTCACCAAGGTGCGCTCGGGCGAGGCGGTGCTGAGCCGGATCACCGGCGCCAAGGCGCCCTCCGGCACCCCGCTCGACGGCGGGCCCCCCGCACCCCGGCCCAAGAACCACAACGCCCCCTTCCGCGGCCTCGGCACCAGCAAGGACACCTCCCGCGGCACCGGCGGCAGGTCCCGCAGGACCACCGAGGCCCGCAAGCTCGCCGAGGCCCGCAGGGCCGCCCACGTACGCCGCAACGGCTGAACACCGCCGCCATCCCGGCGGCGCGCCCGGCACGCATGACAAGCTGTGCGTGCCCACCCCCCGAACCCAGGAGGTCACCATGACCGCAGAGCCCGTGTCCACGGAAGGTTCGGAGCCGACCGGCCCCGAGACGTCCCCCCTCGCGCCGGACAGCGACGGCAACTACGACCTCAAGCGCAAGTTCCGCGAAGCCCTGGAGCGCAAGCGCGGTGCCCGGGCGGACGCCGCCGAGGGCGCCGCCGGCTCCGGTGCGTCCAAGGTGCGCGCGGCCCACGGCCCGGCCGCGAGCCAGCGCTCCTTCCGCCGCAAGAGCGGCGGCTGAGCCACCCGGGTCCGGGGCGGCACCGGGTCGGCCCCGGTCCCGCCCCGGTCCCGGACCACGCACGAACGCGAGCCGGGTCCCACCGAGCGCCGGCCGCCAGGCCCCGCGCGCACGCGCCCGGTCACTTCCCGCGTCCGTCCCGCATCTCGAGCACCCGGTCCGCGAAGTGCCGTACGACGGACCGGTCGTGGCAGATGAACAGGTAGCCGAGGCCCAGTTCGTCCTGGAGGTCGGAGAGCAGGTTGAGCACGCCGGCCCGCACGGAGGCGTCGAGGGCCGACACCGGTTCGTCGAGGACGAGCAGCCGCGGGTCGGAGGCGAGGGCGCGGGCGATTCCGGCCCGTTGGCACTGGCCGCCGGAGAGCTCGTGCGGGCGCCGGTCCCCGTACGACGGGTCGAGGCCGACCCGGTCGAGCAGCTCGGCCACGCGGGCGGGGCCGCCGGCCCGGTCCCACCTGCCCTGTACCTTCAGCGGCTCGGCCACCGCGTCGCGGACGCGGTGCCGGGGGCTGAGGGAGCCGTAGGGGTCCTGGAAGACGGGCTGCATGTACGGGCGCAGCGGGCGCAGTTCGCGTTCCGTCAGGGCCGTCAGCTCCCGTCCCTCGAAGCGGACCTCGCCGGCGTCGGGCCGGCGCAGCTGGAGCACGGCGAGGGCGGTGGAGGACTTGCCGCAGCCGGAGGGGCCGTCGAGGGCGAGGGTCTCCCCGGCGTCCAGGGTGAACGAGAGGCGGTCCACGGCGGTCACCGGGCCGTAGCGGACGACGAGGTCGTGGACGTCCAGCAGGGGAGGGTTCACACGAACTCCCGGAGGGGGTCGGGTACGTCGGCGGCGTGGTGGCAGGCGACCAGGCGCCCGTCCACGGTCCGCGGTTCGGGTTCGCGCTCGTGGCACGGGTCCGTCGCCAGCGGGCAGCGCGGCGCGAAGGCGCAGCCCGGGCCGAGGGCGTCCGGCGCGGGCGGGGTGCCCGGCAGCGCGGGCAGCCGGCGGCGCCGGGGGCCGTCCTGGGGGAGCGAGGCCAGCAGGCCCGCCGTGTAGGGGGCGCGCGGCCGGCCCAGGACCTGTGCGGCCGGGCCGAGTTCGGCCGCCCGGCCCGCGTACATCACCAGCACGCGGTCCGCGTGGTCCCGTACGACCTCCAGGTCGTGGGTGACGAGGACCAGTGCGGCGCCGACCGCCTCCCGCTGCTCGGCGAGCACCCGCAGCACCTGCGCGCGGCGCTCCTCGTCCAGCGCGGTGGTCGGTTCGTCGGCGACGACGACGTCGGGCTCGTTGACCGTCGCCATGGCGATCACCGCCCGCTGCCGCATGCCGCCCGAGTACTCGTGCGGGTAGGCCCGCGCACGGCGCGCGGCGTCCGGGATGCCGACCCGGTCCAGCGCCGCCACGGCGAGGGCACGCGCCTGACCGCGGGACACGCGCCGCACCGACCGTACGGCGGCGGCGAGCTGGTCGCCGACGGGGTGCACGGGGGAGAGGGCGGACAGGGCGTCCTGGGGGACGAGGGTGATCCGGCGCCCGCGTGCGGCGGCGAGGTCGGCACAGTCCCGCAACCGCACGCTGCCGCCGGTCGTCGCGCCGCGCGGCACCATGCCGAGCAGCGCCCGGGCGGTGAGGGACTTGCCCGCGCCCGACTCCCCGACGACGGCGAACACCTCGCGCGGCCGGACGTCGAAGGACAGCCCGCGCACCGCCTCGACCGCGCCGAACGCGATCCGCAGGTCACGCACCGACAGCAGTGCCTCGGGCGGCATCTTCGGTCTCCTTTCGCGCAGTGTGTGCGGTTCGCGCCGTGAGTGCTGTACGTGCGGCGTGTGCCGTGCGTGTCGTGTGCGCCGTGCGTGTCGTACGTCCGGTGCGCGCAGTGCGGCCGGTCGGGCGTCCGGCCCGGCGGCCCTGTGCGTACGCCGCGCCCGACACGGCCAGTCCCGCCAGCAGGGCCAGCGCGACGGCCGGGGCGAGGGCGGCCCAGGGGGCGCGTTCGACGTAGGCGCGGGACTCGTCGAGGAGCAGGCCCCACTCGGGGGCGGGCGGCTGGGCGCCCAGGCCCAGGAAGCCCAGGGAGGCCAGGGCGAGGGCGATGCCGGGCAGCCGCAGCAGGGCGTGGCGGGCCACCGGGGCGGCGACGGACGGCAGCACGTGCCGGGTGAGGATCCACCACGGCGTCGCCCCGATGGCGCGCTGGGCGGTCAGGAACGCCGACGCCCGCACCTCCTGCACCAGCGCCGCCGCGTGCGCCGCCAGCGGCGGCCAGGAGATCAGCGCGACGGCGAGGGCCGCGCCGCCGGTGCCGGGACCGGCCGCCGCCGCGACCAGGATCCCGACGATCACGGGCGGCAGCGCGTTGGCGATGTCCGCCGCGCCCGCCGCGATCCCGGGCAGGAAGCCCAGCGCCAGCCCGGCCAGCAGGCTCAGCAGGCACACGGCCGCCGCCGTGCCGACCGTCGAGGCGGCCCCGTGCCCGAGCCGGGCCAGCACGTCGCGGCCGAGCCCGTCGGTGCCCAGCGGGTACGCCCACGAGGGCGCCGCCAGCCGGGCCGTGGTGTCCACCGCGTACGGGTCGCGCAGCAGGCCCCAGCCGATCGCCGCGAGCAGCACGGCGGCGAGGGCGGCCGGGACCGCCGGGTGCGTCCGGACCGGGCGGGCCGGCGGCAGCGCGAGCCCGGCGTCGCGCAGGGCGGGGCCCAGCAGCCGGCGCCGTACGAGGGCGGCCAGCGCGCCGGTGACCAGGCCGAGGGCGAGCAGGGCGAGGACCGAACCCTGGAGCAGCGGCAGGTCCTGCGACTTGGCCGCGCCCAGCGCGGTGCGGCCGATGCCGGGCACCGCGAACACGGTCTCCACCGCGACCGCGCCGCCCGTCAGCCCCACGGCGACCATCCCGAACTGCGGGACCAGCGGCGGCAGTACGCGCCGCAGCGCGGCCGCCGCGATCCGGGCGCGGCTGACTCCCGCGCCCCGCCACAGCTCCGCCCACCGTTCGTCCAGGACGGCGGGCAGCGCGTCCGCGACGAGCCGGCCGAGCAGGCCGCCGGCCGGGACGCCGAGCGCGAGGGCGGGCAGGACCACGTACCGGGGCCCCTGCCAGCCGGACGTCGGCAGCCAGCCCAGCCACACCCCGCACACCAGCAGTGCCACGGTGGCCAGCAGGAACTCGGGCACGGCGGCGGCCATGGCGGCGAACGCCCCGGCCGACCCCCGCCCCCGCACCAGCACGGGCGCCACCAGGGCCACGGCGAGCAGCACCGCCACGGTCAGCGCGGCGGTCATCAGACCCAGCGACACCTGGAGCCCGGAGACGACCGACGGCCAGATCTCGGTCCCCGACACCCAGGAGGTGCCGAGGTCGCCGCGGAGCAGCCCGGCGGCCCGGTCGCCGAGCAGGGAGAGCGGGCCGGCGTCCAGGCCGAGGTCCCGGCGGATCGCGGACAGGGCCTCCTCGGTCGGCTCCTGCTCGGCGGACCGGGCGCGCAGCACGGTCAGCGCCGGGTCCCGGCCGGAGAGCCAGGGCAGCAGCCCGACGGCGGCCAGCACGGCGGCGAGCGAGACGGCGCGGGTCACCCCCGCTGCGGACGGCCTCACCTGACGTGGGTGTCGAGCGTGACCAGCTCCCGCTCGCGCGGGTCGTGGGCCGCGCCGGCCACGTCGGCCGCGTCGCCCTGGATCACGCGCTCGTGGAGCATCGGCACGGCCGCGTCGGTCGCGAGCACGGCGGCCTCGGCGTCGACGACGGCCCGGCGCCGGGTGTCACCCGTCGGCGTGGCACCGGCCTTGCGCAGGGCCTTGTCCACGGCCGGGTCGGCGAGCCGGGGAATGTTGAAGGAGCCGTCGGAGGCGAAGTCGCTGTAGAGGTACGCGGCCGGGTCGCCGGAGTCGAGGACGGTGGCCCGGGAGAGGACGAACGCGTCGAACGCGCCGGCCAGGGCGTCGGACTCGATGTTGGCGTACTCGCGGACCTCCAGCTTCACCTTGAACCCGGCCTTCTGGAGCTGCTGTTGCAGCGCGGCGGCCACCTCGGGCAGCTCGGCCCGGTCGGTGAACGTGCCGATGGTGATGGACCGGCCCGCCGGATCGCCCGCCTTCGCACGCCGCACCGGCTCGCGCAGGCCGGCCGCCCACGGCAGCGCGGGCCCGAGCAGCCCCTCGGCCACGTCGGCCCGTCCCTCGTAGACGCCCTTCACGATCGACTCGGCGTCGATCGCCTCCCGGGCCGCGGCCCGCAGCGCCGGGTCCTTGAAGGCGCCCTTCTCCGTGTTGAGGTACAGGGTGTTGGTGCGCGGCATCGGGACCTCGGTGATCAGCTCCTCGTCCAGCAGCGCGGCCTGCGAGACGGGAACCGCCTCGACGATGTCGGCCTCACCGCTGCGCAGGGCGGCGGCGCGCGCGGTGCCGTCCGGCACGAATGTCACGTCGATGCCGGGGGCCTTGGCGGTGCCGCCCCAGTAGTCGTCGTAGCGGTCGAGGGTGGCCGAGGACGTGCCGTCGACCTTCGTCAGCTCGAAGGGGCCGGTGCCGGCGCCGACCGGGTCCACCGTCTTCCCCCGGTAGGCCTTCGCCGCGAGGATCGACAGCTGAGGGGAGCTGAGCCGCTGCGGGACCAGGGGGTCCTCCTCGGCGGTGGTGACGACCACGGTGCCGCCGTCCCCCTCCTTCACGGTCAGCTCGACGCCGTCGAGGATGCGGGGCTTGGGGGAGGCGCCGGCGGCCCGGGTGAGGGAGCGGACGACGGCCTCGGCGGTCAGCTCCGTGCCGTCGTGGAAGGTGACGCCCTCGCGGAGGGTGAAGGTCCAGCTCCGGCCCGACTGCTTCCACCCGGTGGCCAGCGCGGGCCGGGCGTCGCCGTCCGCGTCCAGCTTCACGAGCGTCTCCGCCGTCGACCAACGGGACAGCTTGAACGCGTCGTCGGAGAGCGGGGAGAGGCCCGAACGCGGCGGCTGCATCATCGCGACGCGTATGCGCCCGTCCGCGTCGGCACCGGTGGCCTGGGTGGACGCGAAACAGCCGGTGAGCAGGGCGGAGGCGGCGAGGACCGCGGGGAGAGGCAGAAGACGGGCAGGGACGCGCACGGGGTCACTCCGGGTAAAGGGCCGGTCAATGGTTGAGCGTGCGACGACCGTAGCATGACGATAATCATTTTCAATAGCTTGTTGAACATGGATGTCACCGGTGAGTGTCGTCCGACCGGCTGACGCGCCGTCTCGCCCCGCGCCCGGTGGCCCCGGACCGGGCGGGCCCCGACGCCGGAGCGCCGGGGCCCGCCGGTCACCTCGTGGCGGAGCGGACCGCGCGGCTCACGCGGTGTGGATCTCCAGGGCGGTGCGCACGGCGGACTCCACGGCCCCCTCGATCCACGCCGGCTTGACGGACGTGTGGTCCCCGGCGAAGTGCAGCGGCCCCTCGGCCACGGGGACGGCGGGCAGCAGCTCCGTGTGCTGTCCGGGCAGGAGCACGGACGCCTCCCCGTAGGCGTAGGGGTCGCGCAGCCAGCTCTGCGTGCGGCCCGCGCCGGTGTAGAACACCTCGATGCGCTGGCCGTAGACCTGCTGGAGGCCGCACAGGGCGTGCGGATACCGTGCCTCGTCGTCCAGCGAGTCCCAGCGCAGCGCGTCGTCCGCCCAGCTGTAGGAGGCCAGGACCACGCCCCCCGCGCTGCCCGGAACCGGGTGGGAGGGGTGGAACATGAACCGGTTGGCGTTGTCCGACACCGAACCGCCTCCCACGACGCCGACCGCCTCCGGCTGATCGCGCGCGGCCGCGCGGTTGGCGGCGTAATGGGTGCGCTGGCCCGCGGTGATGTGCCCGTCCGGCACGGAGGGATGTGCCCCGAGCAGACTGCCGTCCGCGGCGGCCCGGCCCGTGCGGTAGGCGTCGTACAGACCCGGGTCGACGGCGCGCAGCTCGCGCTTCCAGTCTGCCTCGTCGAACTCCCACCAGCGGCGGCTGAACTCCAGCAGCACCTTGGTCGCGCAGTCGTAGTGCAGCTCGCAGACCGCACGGCGCTTGCCGTACGACAGGGGCGGGTCGATCTGTACGTGACGCAGTCCGGAGAACGGCACCGTGACCACGGCGACGTCCGCGGTGAACTGCTCGCGCACGACGGGACCGCCGCGGCCCTCCGACACGGTGTCCACCCACACGTGCGGGCCCTTGTCCCGGACGTGCGCGGCGTCCGGGGCGGGGCGGTCGGGGTGGTGGTACTGGATGCGCGTGACCCGGCGGTCGAACCGCACCTCCTTGCGCACGCGTTCCAGCAGGGCGTCCGGCAGCACCGCCGTGCCGCCCTCCAGTTCGTAGAAGGGCGTGTCGGGGCTGATGAGGGAGGAGCCGATGAAGCTGTGGATGAAGGAGAGCGGGAGGCGTGAGGTGAGGTTCTCCAGGGTGCCGATCAGGTCGATGGTCCGTTCGTCGAGACCGGCGTGCTCGGTGAGGAAACGGAACATCGACCAGTCGCCGAACCGCTGCACCACGCGCGCCCAGCCCCGCAGCTGCTCGGGCAGCGGCTTGCCGACCCGCTTGCCGTCGCGGTCGACGTAGCTGAACTCGTCGCGCACCGGGTCCAGCGCGGAGCGCAGGATGGCGGCGGCGGGCGTGTCCCAGCGGGCCTCGGGGACGCCGAACGACCGGTTCACGCGCCGGGGCGCGCGGGCGTAGTCGGCGCGCCGCACGCGGATGCCGTTGACGTGGATCCAGGTGCGGTTGGCGGCACGTCCCTCGCCGTCGACGTCGACGTAGTGGAAACGCCGTTTCCTCAGGCCGAACCCGTCGATCAGCTCCATCACCAGGGGGTGGCTGCCCGGGATGCGCATCGCGCCCGCCTCGGCGTACTGGCGGGGGTCGGCGAAGGGCTGCTCGGCGCGTTCGTGGCCACCGCTGCGGAAGGTCTTGACACGTCCGCCCGCCCGGTTGCCGTTGGCCTCCAGCACGGTCACCCGGTGACCTGCCCTCTTCAGCAGCCAGGCGGCCACGAGCCCGGCCGGGCCGGCTCCGACGACCAGGACGTTCTTGGGCCGTGCCCGTCGCCGGGCGGGCAGGCCCTCCCGGAGGACGCTCCGGTAGCGCGGGACGAGAGGACGGTCGTCGGAGTCCAGTACGAGGAGTGCGCGGGCGACGGCGAGGCACCGGTCGAAGTCGGGGCCGCGGCCGTCACCCGGAGCGCCCGGAGCGCCCGGAGCGCCCGGAGCGCCCGGGGCTGCCGGCGCGGCCGGGGCGGGCACGGCCGCGGCGACACCGCCGGCCAGGGCCGTGGCCGCTGTGGCCGTGCCGACCGCCGTCGTGAAGCCCCTCCGGGAGAAGCGGGAGGAACCGTCGTCCGCACGCACCACCGCGTGATCTTCAGTCATGGCGGTCTTTGTACTGGCGGGCGGGGCCGGACACCCACCCCGTGTTCCGTCATTGACCCGAAGGAGCTAAGCGGCGGAGAACCATGACGGAACAGCGGGTCCGTCGACGTGAACCACTGCGGGGACACGAACGGATGAACGCTGTGTGAGCGCCCTACGTCGTGGTGATCAACCCCGCACACTGCGACATGCGTATCCGCGGCCGTGCTCCGCGGCAGACCTGCGCGGTGCGACGCGTACGCGTCACCGACGCGGCCCTGCGGGAGCGCGAGGGGGAGGGGGAAGGATTGACGCAGCGGCACACTTCGCTCGGTGACAGGGCCCGTTACTGGTTCGACAGCACGCTGGCCCGCGGTGCCGCGGTTCTCGTCGGCTGGATGGCGCTGCTGTGCCTGGCCGTCGTCGTTCCGGTCAGTGCGGTGCTGGTGTGGACCGACCCCGACGCCCCGGCGTCCCTGACGGGCCGGCTCGCGGAGGTCTGGCGCCTCGCCGGGGAGGCGATGCGGCTGGGCGGCGCGACGGGTACGCCGCTGCGGGTGGTGATGTCGGTGCTGCTCGCCCTGGTCACCTTGCTGTACGTCTCGACGCTCGTCGGCCTGATCACGACGGCGCTCACGGAACGGCTCACCGCGCTGCGACGGGGCCGCTCCACCGTGCTCGAGCAGGGGCACGCCGTGGTCCTGGGATGGTCGGAGCAGGTCTTCACGGTGGTGGGCGAGCTGGTGGCCGCCAACGCCAACCAGCGGCGTGCCGCGGTGGCGGTGCTGGCCGACCGGGACAAGACCCTCATGGAGGAGGCCCTGAGCACGAAGGTGGGCCCGGCCGGCCGTACGCGGCTGATCTGCCGCAGCGGACCCACCACCGACCCGGCCGTGCTTTCCCTGACCAGTCCGGCCACGGCCGGTGCCGTGCTGGTCCTGCCCCGCGACGAGCCCGACGCCGACGCCGAGGTGGTCAAGACACTGCTGGCGCTCAGGGCGGCCCTGGCCGGGGAGGAGAAGCGGCCCCCCGTCGTCGCCGCCGTCCGGGACGACCGGTACCGCCTGGCCGCCTGTCTCGCCGCCGGCCCGGGCGGCGTCGTCCTGGAGAGCGACACCATCACCGCCCGGCTGATCGTCCAGGCCACCCGCCGCCCCGGGCTCTCCCTCGTCCACCAGGAACTCCTCGACTTCGCCGGTGACGAGTTCTACCTCGTCACCGAGCCCGCGCTGACCGGCCGCACGTTCGGCGAGGCGCTGCTGGCCTACCGGACGTCGAGCGTCGCCGGGATCGTACGGGGGGACACCCCCTTGCTCAGCCCGCCGCCGGAGACCCCCCTCGCCCCGGACGATCTGCTCGTCGTCGTCTCCCGTGACGACGACACGGTCTGGCTGGACGACTGCGCGGAACTGGCCGAGGAACCGGCGATGGCCGTCGGCCCTTTGACGCCCGTGCGGGCGGAGCGGGTCCTCCTGCTGGGCTGGAACCGCCGTGCGCCGCTCATAGTCGACCAGCTGTGCCGCCGCGTCCGGCCCGGGTCGGTCGTCGACGTGGTGGCGGACCACGACGAAGCGACGGCCCGGCAGGTGAGCGAGGCCGACGCGCGCGTCGGCGGCGCCCTCGTCCTGACACTGCGCCACGGGGACATCACCCGCCCCGAGTGCCTGCAGGGGCTGGACGTCCACTCCTACGACAGCGTGATCGTGCTCGGCCGGGACCCCTCCACCGGGCAGCAGCAGGACGATCCCGACAACCGCACGCTCGTCACCCTCCTGCTCCTGCGCCGGCTGGAGGAGGCCACCGGACGCGAACTGCCGGTCGTCACCGAACTGCTCGACGACCGGAACCGGGCGCTGGCCCCCGTCGGCCCCGGAGCCGACGTGATCATCAGCGGCAAGCTCATCGGCCTGCTCCTGGCACAGATCTCCCAGAACCGGCACCTGGCAGCGGTGTTCGACGAGCTGTTCTCCGCCGACGGCACCGGGGTCCGCCTGCGCCCGGCCGCCGACTACGTGCTGCCGGGGAGCGAGACGCCCTTCGCCACCGTCGTGGCTGCGGCGCGCCGGCGCGGTGAGTGCGCCATCGGTTACCGGAGCCACGACGACTCGTCGACGAGCCCCCGCTACGGTGTGCGGATCAATCCGCCCAAGGACGAGCGGCGCCGCTGGGCGGACGGGGACGAAGTGGTCGTCATCGGCAGGGACTGACGGACGGCTCCGGCAGGACGGAGACGCCGGCCGGGAGCGGAGCACCGGAAGCGCCTGCGTGTGCCGTCCCGCGCGGCACGCCGACCGGCCCCCCGCGCACCCCAGGCCTACGAGCCGCCCGCGGACCACCACGCGTCGCGCACACGCAGCGAACCGGTGTCGGTGCAGCCGGACCCGTTGACGACCTCCTCCCGGTCGAGGCTCCAGCCCACGACACCGTTCCCCTTGCGGCCCAGCTCGATGAGCCGCTGCTCGCCCGTCTCCGCCCCGTCCTGCACCTGGCACCGCAGGACCGTGGTCCACGACCGCCCGTCGACCGCCACCCCGACCGCGAGCAGCGGCAGCACCAGGACGGTCAGCACCGCGGTCACCCCCTGTTCGCAGCGGGCCACGCGCCACAGCCGGCCCGGCGGACGGTGATCACGCTCGTGGTGCTCGTGGTGCCGGCGTCCGCCCGGCCCGGTCCGGTACCCGACGACGGCACCCGCCCGGAGCACCAGCGCCACGAGCCCCGTCCCCAGGCCCCACCACAGGCCGTAGCAGCAGGCGGTGAGCACTCCGACGGCCAGCGGGTTGACCACGGACAGGGCGATCAGCCGCAGCGTGTGCGCGAGCCCGCCGCTCCGGGGCACCGCCCCGCGCGCCGCGAACAGCGCGAACACGACACGCGAGACCACGACCGCGCTGACACACCCGAGCAACGGCTCGGTCAGCACCATGCCGAGCAGCACGTCGGGCCAGTTGGCGGGCTCCAGGCCCACGACGGCCTCCCGCACGTGGTGATGGCCCCCGACCGTGTACGCGATCTTCAGTGCGGGAACGGCGAGCGCGAGGGCCAGCAGAACGGTGTGCCCGGGGCCGCCCTTGCGGTCGAGGGACCGCGACTGCTCCTGGTCCGGTTCCCGTACATGGCCCTGTGCGTGGTCCGGGTGCGACATGGTGGCACTGAAGCACGGGCCCCACCGCGCGGCGGGCGTACGACACGGGGCGGTCAGCCGGGCGGCACCGCGGGACGGTCCCGTCCGCCCGCACCGGCGCCGAGGGCGTCGACGAGGTGGCGCGGGTAGCCGGCCTCGAGCAGGGGGCCGTGGACGTCACGGGCGAGGTCGGGCAGGTAGCCGAACAGGACGTCGGCCGGTCCGGTGATCTCGACCTCTTCGCAGGCGGCGGGCAGCAGGAGGGTCTCCGCCCGGCCGAGTTCCCCGCTCCACCCGCCGCTGCGCACCCGTACCGGGGCGCCGGCGTTGGACAGGATCTGGGCGGTGGCGAACCGGTGGCGCAGCGGCTCCGCGGTCCCGGCCCGCCACCGCTCGAGGGCGAAGTACGGGCCCGCGCACAGGAAGACCCGTTCCACCCCGTCGCCGACGGCGACGCCCAGCCCGGATGTGAAGTCCGGCCGGGTCGTCAGGTCGGCCTGCCGCATCAGCATGTCGAGATTCGAGCCGAACTCCTCGTCGCCCACCGGGGATCCGTCCTCCATGTTCCAGCGCATCGCGTGCTGCTGGATGTCGGAGGTCTGCTCGATCTCGTAGACCAGGGTGTCGGGCCCGAAGCTGTGCAGGGTGCCGCCGGGCACGTAGAGGGTCTGGCCCGCCCGCACCGGAAGGCGGCGCAGGACGGCGTCGAAGTCCTGCGCCTCCAGCGCGGCCCGCAGCCGGCCGGCGCTCACGCCGTCCTTGACACCGCACAGGGCGGTCGCACCGGGGGCGGCCGCAAGGATGTGCCAGGCCTCGGTCTTGCCGTTGGCCTGCCCCTCCAGACGCCGGGCGGTCTCGTCGTCGGCGTGCAGGTGCACGGGCAGGGTCCCGGCGGCGTCGATGAACTTCGTCAGTACGGGAAAGTACGAGCCGGACCAGCCGGCGCCCATCAGTTCCCCGGGACGGTCGTGGACCACCTGGCGCAGGGACCGGCCGGCCAGGGGCCCGTCGGTCACCACACCGATGCTGCCGTCGACGTCGCTGCACTCCCAGGTCTCGGCGACGCTCCAGTCCGGCAGACCGGCCTTGCCCAGGCGGCGGGCGAGGGCGTGCCCGCCGAACACCAGCGGCTTCGCCGTGACCGTCAGCCGCAGCGGGTACAGGCGCGTCCCCCCGGCGTTCACAGGATCGGCTGCCCGCCGGTGACCGCGATCCGGGCCCCGGAGACGTAACTGGCCTCGTCGGAGGCGAGCAGCACGTAGACCGGCGCCAGCTCGGCCGGCTGGCCCGGCCGTCCGAGCGGCACCTGGGAGCCGAAGCTCTCCACCTGCTCCGGCGGCATGGTCGAGGGGATGAGCGGCGTCCAGATGGGGCCGGGGGCCACACTGTTGGCGCGGATGCCCTTCGGGGCCAGCATCTGGGCCAGGGACCCGACCATGTTGGCGATGCCCGCCTTGGTGACGTTGTACGGGAGCAGCTGCGGCGGCGGGCTGTCGGAGTTGACCGAGGTGCTGCCGATGACGGCCGAACCGGGCCGCATGTGCGGAACGGCGGCCTTGACCAGGTGGAAGAAGGCGCTGATGTTGATCGCCAGGGTGCGGTCCCACTCCTCGTCGGGGATGTCCTCGATCGCCTCCCGCGTCATCTGGAACGCGGCGTTGTTGACCAGCACGTCGATCCGGCCGAACTCCTCCACGGCCCTGTCGACGATCGACCGGCAGTGCGCCGGGTCGGCCACGTCCCCGGGCACCAGCACGCACGTGCGGCCGGCGTCCCGCACCCACTTCGCGGTCTCCTCCGCGTCCTCGTGCTCGTCGAGGTAGGAGACCAGGACGTCCGCGCCCTCACGGGCGTAGGCGATCGCCACCGCCCGTCCGATACCGCTGTCCCCGCCCGTGATCACCGCGGCCTTCCCGGCCAGCCGCCCGGATCCGCGGTAGCTGCTCTCGCCGTGATCCGGCCGGGGATCCATCTCGGAGGTGACACCGGGAGGGGTCTGCTGCTGACGGGGCTGGGACATCGTGGCTCCAGAGACGACTCGGGCTGGGCGCGGGCCGACGTGAGAAGGCCGGCACCCGGTGGAACGGTCGGGGCGCCGAGTACCCCGCTGCCGCCGCTCCCCACCCGGACATCTCTGTTCGCCGGATGTCCCGCGGCCCTGTTTGCACGTGCCACGGCCGGGATACCCAGTGCTGCGCCCTGTCCGCCCGGCGAAGCGGGGGAGCAGTCCCCATGGGGCGCGGAGGAGACGTCGTCGCGGAGCCGGCCACCGGTCACCGGTCACCGGGAGGGCGAAGAGGTCTGGAGGGCTGTCCATGGACCCGGTCGATCTGCCCCTGCCCGTCGTCCGCCGCCCCGCACCGGGGAACGACGGCATCGACGTCGCCGCCCTCGAACGGGACCTGCGGGCCCGCGTCGACGGCGAGGTCCGCTTCGACGCGGGCTCACGCGCCGCGTACTCGACGGACGGCTCCAACTACCGCCAGGTGCCCATCGGCGTGGTCGTCCCGCGCACGGTGGAGGCGGCCGGGGAAGCGGTCGCGGTGTGCCGGCGGTACGGCGCACCTCTGCTGTCCCGCGGCGGCGGCACGAGCCTGGCGGGGGAGTGCTGCAACACCGCGGTCGTCCTGGACTGGAGCAAGTACTGCAACCGGCTGGTGTCCGTGGACGCGGAGAACCGGCGCTGCGTGGTGGAGCCGGGCATCGTCCTGGACGACCTGAACCGGCAACTGGCGGACCACGGCCTCATGTACGGGCCGAAGCCGGCCACCCACCCGAACTGCACCCTCGGCGGGATGATCGGCAACAACTCGTGCGGGTCGACGGCCCAGGCGTACGGCAAGGTCGTCGACAATCTGCACCGCCTGGAGGTCCTCACCTACGACGGCCTGCGGATGTGGGTGGGACGGACGGACGACGGCGAACTGGAACGGCTCACGGCGTCCGGCGGACGCACGGGGGAGCTGTACCGGGGGCTGGTGGCCCTGCGCGACCGTTACGCCGGCCTCGTCCGCGAGCGCTACCCCGACATCCCGCGCCGCGTGTCGGGCTACAACCTGGACTCCCTGCTGCCCGAGCACGGATTCGACGTCGCCGGCCTGCTGACCGGGTCGGAATCCACGCTGGTGACCGTCCTGCGCGCGGAACTCGCACTCGTCCCCGTCCCGAAGCACAGCGCACTGGTCGTGCTCGGCTACCAGGACATCTGCCACGCCGCCGACCACGTACCGGCCGTCCTGGAACACGGACCGGCGGCACTGGAGGGCGTGGACCACCAGCTGATCCGCTTCCAGCAGGAGAAACACCTCAACCCCGACGCGCTGAAGGAACTCCCCGAGGGGCGCGCCTATCTGATGGTGCAGCTCGACGGTGACACCCGCGAGGAGGCCGAGGCCCGGGCCCGGGCGCTGATCGACGCCAAACCGCAGGACGTCGACCACACCTGGTACGACGACGCACAGCACGTGAGCGAGTTGTGGAGGGTGCGCGAGTCCGGCCTGGGCGCCACCGCGCACGTCCCCGGCGAGCCCGACACCTGGGAGGGCTGGGAGGACTCGGCCGTCCCGGTGGAACGCCTCGGCGACTACCTGCGCGACCTGAAGAGGCTCTACGAGGAGTTCGACTACGGACACCCCTCCGTCTACGGCCACTTCGGCCACGGCTGCGTCCACACCCGCATCCCCTTCGACCTGGAGTCCGAGGAGGGCGTCGCCCGGATGCGGGCCTTCGTGGAGCGCGCCGCCGACCTGGTCGTCTCCTACGGCGGATCGCTGTCCGGCGAGCACGGGGACGGCCAGTCGCGGGGCGAGCTGCTGGTGAAGATGTTCGGACCGGAACTGATCGAGGGATTCGAACGGCTGAAGGGCCTCTTCGACCCCGGCGACCGGATGAACCCGGGAAAGATCGTCCTGCCGTACCGCCTGGACGAGAACCTGCGTCTGGGCGGCGGCTACCTGCCCTGGGAACCGGACACCGTCTTCTCCTTCCCGCACGACGAGGGCAGGTTCAGCCGCGCCGCCGCCCGCTGCGTCGGCGTCGGCAAGTGCCGCTCCTCCGAAGGCGGCGTGATGTGCCCGAGCTACCGGGCCACCCGCGAGGAGGAGCACTCCACCCGGGGCCGTGCCCGGCTGCTGTTCGAGATGGTCAGCAACGCCGGCGACTCACCGGTCACGGGCGGCTGGCGGTCCGCCGAGGTGCACGACGCCCTCGATCTCTGTCTGGCCTGCAAGGGCTGCAGGACGGACTGCCCGGTCAACGTCGACATGGCCACCTACAAGGCGGAGTTCCTGCACCACCACTACAAGGGCCGGCTGAGGCCTCTCGCGCACTACTCGATGGGCTGGCTGCCGCTGGTGGCCCGGGCCGTCGCGCTCGCGCCGCGCACCGTGAACGCACTGGCGGCCGTGCCCTGGGCGGCACGGGTCGCCAAGGCGCTCGGCGGGGTGGCGCCCGAGCGCGACCTGCCGGTCTTCGCCGAGCAGCGGTTCACCGACTGGTGGCGCGAGCGGGGCGGAGCGCGCGGCGACGGGCACCGGGGCGAGGTCGTGGTGTGGCCCGACACCTTCACCGACCACTTCCACCCCGCGATCGGCCGGGCCGCCGTGGAGGTCCTGGAAGCGGCCGGCTTCCGGGTCAAGGTGCCCGAGACCTCGGTGTGCTGCGGGCTGACGTGGGTCTCCACCGGACAGCTGGGCGTGGCCGGCCGGGTCCTGCGGCACACCCTCGACGTGCTCCGCGAGGACCTGCGCCGGGGCACCCCGGTGGTCGGCCTCGAACCGAGCTGCACGGCGGTCTTCCGGGCCGACGCCGTGGAACTGCTGCCGAAGGATCCGGACGTGGAGCGGCTGCGCGCCCAGACCAGGACGCTCGCCGAACTCCTCGTCGAACGCGCCGGCGACTGGCGGCCACCACGCGTCGACGCCCGCGCGGTGGTGCAGCGCCACTGCCACCAGTACGCCGTCATGGGCTTCGACGCCGACCGGGAGATCCTCCGGCGGGCGGGTGTGGACGCCGACGTGCTGGACGCCGGCTGCTGCGGGCTGGCCGGAAACTTCGGCTTCGAGAAGGGCCACTACGACGTGTCCATGGCCTGCGCCGAGGCCGGACTGCTGCCCGCGGTCCGCGAGGCGGACGAGTCGACCCTGGTCCTCGCGGACGGCTTCAGCTGCCGCACCCAGGTCGACCAGGCGGGCACCGGGCGCACCTCCCTGCACCTGGCGGAGGTCCTCGCGGCCGGCCTCCAGGGGCGTGCGGCCGTGCCGGAGCGTCCCGAGGCCCCGGCACGGAGCGCCCTGCTGCCGCTCGCGGCCACCGTCACCGGCGCCGTGCTGCTCGCGGTCGCGGCCGGAGCCCGGCGCGTCCGGACGGCAGCGCGTACGGCTTCCCGGCCGCCGGTTCCGCCCCCTGCGACGGTCACCGTCCTGGAGGGCCTGCGGGAGTGCTTCCGGGGAGCGCGGTAGGCGGAGGGAACCCGGGCTTCAGGAGGGGGAGCCCCTCATGGCTCATACACGGCTCATGGCTCATACACGGCTCGTGTGAAGCGGCAGCGCTCGGCGGGTCCGCCGGCCGGACGCGCGGTACACACGCGGTACACGCAGACGGACGGGTGCTCCACCACGCTCCACCACGGGGCGTCGCGGAGCACCCGAGCCGGCGGTGCCGGACACGTCACTCGTCCGGACGCGTCACGTGTCCTGTTCGGTGCTGTCGTGCTTGCCCGCGCCGGGGCGGTCGCCGCGGTGCCGGCTGCCGGGCAGCATCTCCTGGACCTTGGCCTTGAGGCCCTGCCGGATCACGCTGCCGCGGTCGCTGTCGCCGTGCAGGATCGCGGAGGCCGCGGCCTCGATCTGGTCCAGCGAGGCGTGCGGCGGGATCGGCGGGACGGCCGGATCGGTGCGGAAGTCGATGACGAACGGACGGTCGGCGGCGAGAGCCCGGTCCCAGGCCGACTCGACGTGCTTGGGCTTCTCCACCCGGACCCCGTCCAGGCCGATGGAGCGCGCGATGTCCGCGTAAGGCAGATCCGGGATGTGCTGCGACTCCTCGAACTGCGGGGCGCCGGCCATGGCGCGCATCTCCCAGGTGACCTGGTTGAGGTCGCCGTTGTTCAGCACGGCCACGATCAGCCGCGGATCGGACCACTCGCGGTAGTACTTCGCCGCGGTCACCATCTCCATCATGCCGTTCATCTGCATGGCGCCGTCCCCGACCAGGGCGATCGCCGGCCGGTCCGGATGGGCGAACTTCGCCCCGATGGCGTACGGCACGCCCGGCCCCATCGTGGCCAGGGTGCCGGACAGGGAACCGCGCATCCGCCCGCGCAACCGCAGGTGACGGGCGTACCAGTTGGCGGCCGAGCCGGAGTCGGCGGAGAGGATCGCGTCGTCGGGCAGCTTGCCGTCCAGGGCGTGGACGACGTACTCCGGGTTGACCGGGTCGGCGTCCACGGCGGCGCGCCGCTGCATGACCTCCCACCAGCGGGCGACGTTCTTCTCGGTCTTCTCCCGCCAGGCGCGGTCCTCCTTGCGGTGCAGACGGGGCAGCAGCCGCTGCAGCGTCTCGCGGGCGTCGCCGACGAGGTTGACCTCGTTCGGGTAGCGCAGGCCGATCATGTGCGGGTCGATGTCGATCTGCACCCCCCGCGCCTGGTCCAGCTCCGGCATGAACTGCGTGTACGGGAAGCTGGAGCCGATCATGAGCAGGGTGTCGCACTCCTGCATGAGCTCGTAGGAGGGGCGGGTGCCCAGCAGCCCGATGGAACCGGTGACGTAGGGCAGGTCGTCCGGGAGGGCGTCCTTGCCGAGCAGGGCCTTGGCCACGCCCGCGCCGAGGACGTCCGCCAGCCGTTCGACCTCGGCGCGGGCGCCGCGGGCCCCCTGCCCGATCAGGATCGCCACCTTCTCGCCGGAGTTCAGCACGTCGGCGGCCCGCTGGAGGTCCTCGTCGGCCGGGACCGGCGCGTACCGCCCCAGACCGAGGCTGGAGGGCACCATCTTGAAGGCGTGCGTGGGCGGGCTGTAGTCCAGTTCCTGCACGTCGGCGGGGAGGATGATCGCGGTGACGGTGCGCTTGGCGCAGGCGGTGCGGAAGGCCCGGTCGATGAGGTTCGGCAGCTGCTCGGGCACCATCGCCGTCTCGCAGAAATCCGAGGCGACGTCCTTGTAGAGGCTCGCCAGGTCCACTTCCTGCTGGTAGGAGCCGCCCATGGCGGTGCGGTTGGTCTGTCCGACCAGTGCCACGACCGGAACGTGGTCCAGCTTCGCGTCGTAGAGACCGTTCAGCAGGTGGATCGCGCCCGGCCCGGAGGTGGCCGCGCACACGCCCACCTTGCCGGAGAACTTGGCATAGCCGACGGCCTGGAAGGCGGCCATCTCCTCGTGGCGGGCCTGGACGAACTTCGGTTCGTTGTCCGCGCGCCCCCAGGCGGCCAGCAGCCCGTTGATGCCGTCACCCGCGTAGGCGAAGACGTGGTCGACGCCCCACTCGCGCAGCCGCTGGAGAATGTAGTCGGACACCTTCGTGCTGGCCATGCGAGCTCCGTTTCCGATTCCGCTGTCGAGCGACTGCCCCCGGCGTCCGGACCGTGCGGGAGAACGCACGGGGAGGGCGCACGGGGGAACGACACTCCATGGGTAACCGTGCGGGTACGAGGGAAACGTCGCCCCCGCGAAGCCCGGCCCGGCCGCCCGGACACCGGTCCGGAGGCACGGACGGGCCCCGCTCGGGGCTGCCCGCCTACTGCGACTGTCCTGATGCTGCTACTGCGACTGCGCCGCGATCTGGATCAGGTTGCCGCAGGTGTCGTCGAAGACGGCGGTGGTGACCGGGCCCATCGCCAGGGGCTCCTGGGTGAAGCGGACGCCGAGGGCGCGCAGGCGCTCGTACTCCGCCTCCACGTCGTCGACGGCGAACTGGGCGAGCGGGATGCCGTCCTTGACGAGCGCATCGCGGTAGGGCTTGACGGCCGGGTGGCCGGCGGGCTCCAGCAGGAGTTCGGTGCCGTCGGGCTCGTCGGGCGGGACGACGGTCAGCCACCGGTCCTTCTCGCCCAGGGGGACGTCGTGCTTCTTCACGAAGCCGAGGATCTCGGTGTAGAAGTGCTCGGCCTTGGCCTGGTCGTCGACGAAGACGCTGGTCAGATGGATCTTCATGGTGTGCTCTTCTCCGGTCCGGAGGGGTCGGGCAGGGGCCACCGCTCGGTTATCCGCCGCAGCGGGGCTGTGTTCAGGTCGTGGAACTTGTAGCGGCCCTCCCGTCTGGTCTCGACGAGCCCGGCGGCCTCCAGCAGGGCGAGGTGCTGGGAGACCGCCTGACGCGAGATGCCGAGCCGGTGCTTCATGCTCAGTCGCGAGCAGATCTCGAACAACGTCTGTCCGGACTTCTCCGTGAGCTCGTCGAGGATGGTGCGACGGGTGGGATTGGCCAGAGCTTTGAAAAGGTCGTCGGCCACGACCACAGCATAGGCAAGTGTTCACTTGCCTATCAAGCCGGGAGGGCGGCGAGGCCGACGGCACGCAGGCGGACACGGTGTGACCGTGGCGGGAGACCCTGGTCACAGGGGCGTTCGGGGAGGTCCGCTGACCATCCACGGCATGGATGAGCCGCATACGGGATTCGGATGGCCGCAGGGGTGGTTGCCGGGCCCCGGGCAGCCCATAGTCGTCCCTGTCCGCACGCCGCCGCCCGGACCGGCGGCCGATGCGCGGCCGTCCCCGGCATGCCGTGCGCCTCGGCGCCTGTCACCGGCATGCCTGCTTCGGTACACCGTCCCGTGGAGTCGCCATGCCTGGTTCCGTCCCGCCGTCCTCCCCCGCGGCCGACGATGTCGCTCCGTCGCCCGTCACCGTCTCGGGCCCGGCCCACCTGCTGCGGGTGGGCCTGCTGATGGCGGGCAGCTGTCTGCCGATCCTGGGCGCGGTGCTGATCGCCCCGGTGCTGCCGAAGATGCAGGACCACTTCGCGTCGGCCCCGGGTGCCAAGGCGCTGGTTCCGCTGGCGCTGACCGTTCCGGCGCTGGCGCTGGCACTGCTGGCTCCGTTCGCCGGGGTGCTCGTGGACCGGCTGGGGCGCCGGCGGCTGCTGATCGTGGCGACCGTGCTGTACGCCGTGTTCGGGACCGCTCCGCTCCATCTGGACTCCCTGGGCGCCATCATCGCCAGCCGTGCCCTGGTGGGCGTCACCGAGGCCGCGATCATGACGTGCTGCACCACGCTGATCGGCGACTACTACAGCGGACGTCGACGGGTGAAGTACCTCGCCCTGCAGACCATGTGCTCCGCCGCGTCGGCCACGGTGTTCTTCGTGCTCGGCGGCGCCGTCGGCTCGGCGGGCTGGCGGGCGCCCTTCTGGGTCTATGCCCTGAGCCTGGTGCTCGCCCCGCTCATGGCCACCGCCCTGCCCGCCCTGACGACCCGCACGGCCACCGACGAGGCCCCGGCTTCGGCAGAGGTCCGTCGCCCCTTCCCCTGGCGGCAGCTGGCGGGTGTCTGCGCCCTCACCTTCTTCGGGGCGATGGTGTTCTACGCCGTCCCGGTGGAGATGTCGTACCTCCTCGACGACCTGGGGGTGGAGAGCTCCGGCGTGATCGGCCTGGCGACCGCGGTCGCCAGTGCCGCCACCGTGGCCGGGGCGATCGTCTTCGCCCGGCTGGAGCGTGCCCCGGAACCGATGCTGCCCGCCGTTCTCGTGCTCTGCGCGGTCGGCTTCGGGGTGATGTTCCTGGCGGACGACGTCCCGCTGCTGGTCGCCGGAGCGGTGATCAACTGCGTGGGCACGGGCATGCTGCTGCCCGCCCTCCTCACCAGTGCCATGTCGCGCCTGGCGTTCGAGGACCGCGGCCGCGGCACCGGGCTGTGGATGGCCGCCTTCTTCGGCGGCGAGTTCGTCTGCCCGCTCGTACTGCTGGCCGTGGAGCCGGCGGTCGGGAGCCTCGCCGGTGCGGTGGGCGTGCTGGGGCTGGCCGCCGCTCTTGTCGCGGCGGGCCTTGCGGCGGTCCGCCGCCGCGCCGGCACCGTGGAGCCCCGACCGCTGCCGGAGCAGGCGGCCTGAGAGCACGGAAACCGGCGGGCCGAAGCGTACGAAGCCGCTGTCCCGGCCCGCCGTACGGTGCGGGCCGGGACTTTCGGCAACTCTTGGCAGGGCATTCCGCCAGAGCTTTCGGCCGGGGCGCTGTCCCGTTGGAGCGTTGTCCTCGGTGGCGGCGAGGGAGGCGAGCAGGCGCAGGCCCTCTCCGGAGGGGGAGCCTGCCCTCGTGTACCGACGCCGACCTTTCGGTCGTGCCTTCTGCCCGGGCCCGAACTCCAGCTCGCGCGCGGAGGTGTGCAGCGCTGCTCGCTGGCCGACTGGTTCCTGGCGCGCAGCCCTGGGGCTTTTGGCGGCGGCGAGGACTCCTCGAGGAAACGCTCGCAGACGGTGAACAGCTTCCGGAACGCGCAGAAGTGGGCCACGTCCGGTGGGCACAGTGTGCTGCTCGACGAGGGACGCCTGAGGGAGCGACTCCGGGGTGTCTCCTCGATGGCGATGCGCCGCAGACACCTCGTGCGCTCTCCCAGGCACGAATCTCAAGGTAATCCGATGACGGCCAGAGAGCCGTCGGCCGTTCGCCGGAACCCGCTGGGTGTCAGAGAGGGGGAGCGGTAGAGCAGCGCGCCGCCGAGACACCACTCGTGCTCGTAAGCGCGACCGCCTTCCGGAGCGCGCCGCTGCTGTGGGGTCGGCGTCCGGGCAGGGTGAGTCCGACCACGGCACCCGGGTACGGACCCCTGACCCCGGCTTCGCGTGGAGATACGCCGACGGCGCCAACACGTCCCCCGCGAACAGGACTCGACGGTGGTACCAGATCAACCACGCGACGTACCCGCTGAGTTCTGCTATGCGCGATGATGTTGCTCACGGGTTCAGGAGGGGGCGGATCTGTTGAGCAGATGCGGCTTGACAAGAGTCGTTTCGACTGTGCTGTGTGCGCTTGTCCCGATGCTCGTGATGCTGCTGGCCACCACCTCCGCCCACGCCGTCGTGCACTCCTCGGCGGAGGCCGATGTCTGTCGTCCTGCCGCCCTTTCGGAAGCACGCGTGAGCGCATGGGTACGGCTGGAACATCGCGACAACACGTACAGCAGGATCCGGAGCCAGCTCAGCATCGAGGTACCCGAGAGCTGGCCGTTGGCCAAGGACCTGCTGCTGAGTGAGGACAGCCGACGGTATATCGCGGCGATGTCCTGCCTCACTCGTACCGATCCGGGCCAGCAGCGCCGCTGGTTGGAGTGGCGGAGCAGCCGCCCGTCCGTGGTCTCCACGAAGAGCGGCGGGGTGAAGGTCGTCGACCGGACCCACTCATGGGTCAATGTGTACCGGGGGCACATCGATGTGGGCGTCTGGCGGGTGCGCGCGGGTGCGGAGCGCTGGACCTTACGACTGATGCCACCCTCCGCGCTGAAGGCGGCCCGGTGGGACGAGATCAAGGTGGATCCCGGCGCCCCGGGAGCCGATGCGGCGACTCCACGACCGGATGAAGGTGTCGGAGCCACGACGCTCGTGTGGCGCCCTGACGCGGCGGAGAAGGAGACGCGGCAGTCGCGGGGCGACAAGCAGGATGCCAAGGCGTCCGAGCCTCCCGCTCTGACCGTTTCTCTCGAACCCCCGTGGCAGCGCTCGTGGGCCGCTCAGCGTGAACGGCTGGTCGCTGTGGCGATGGACCGGGCCGGGGTACTGCTCTGGTCAGGAATGGGCAGTGTCCTTCTGCTGTACTCGGCTGTCCTGTACCGGAGGCGTTCAGCGGTTCCCACCCAGGCCCAGGAGCGTACCCTGCGCAATCTCGTGGTGTGGGCCGTGGCACTCGTACTCGTAGACGCGCTGACAAACATGGACGACGTGCTCACCCGGTATGTGCAGCGCCACATGGGTGGGCTGTGGCAGGACGAGCAGATCCTGCTCGGGAGCGTGTTTGCCTTGGCCGCCGTCGTCATCCTGTTCTGCGTTGCCCGGCCGCGTCGGCGGGTCTGGGTTGTGGCCGCCGTGCTGGCCGTGCCGCCGGTGGTGGTAGCTGCCGGACCGCAGTGGTTCGGTTTGTACGTCCCACGCCTCGGCCTGTATGAAGCGTCAGGTATCGCGCTCGCAGCTCAAGGGATTGCTTCCTCCTGCACGTTGCTGCTCTTCGAGCTGGGGCTCGCGACTGCGGCCTGGCGCCTTGCCGTAGACGGGGGCCTGTTGCCTCTGAGCCGTCGGCACCCGGGGCAGGCCCGGGCCTTCAGGCTGCGCTTCGCCGGTCCGGTGATGCTGCTGGGCACAGCCGTCGTGGCGGTGTGTTTCGCCCTGGCACAGAACCGCAACTGGCAGCGCGCCACCTGGCTGAGCGACCGTTCGGACCCTGCCCACGGTGTGGAACGGCGGAACGACTTTGTGTGGGAGACCGTGTGGTCCGTCGCCAACGGGCTGGACTGGCTCTCGTGGCAGACCTGGCTGCTCACCGCCATTTCCGTACTGGCGGTCCTGCGCACCTGGCGCGCCCCCACCGCGATCTCCCCGCTCGACGACCCGGCAGACCGCCTGTTGTTCCTCACGTTCTTCACCGTCGTGGCTGCGCCCTCCGCCGGCTACTTCCTGGGCAGCAATGCGCTTACCGGGCTGTGGGTGCCCCTCGCCATGCTCGGCCTGTACTGGGTGGTGGCTCCCTTCGTCAGTCGTTCCGTCCTGGCCCAGCCCTTCGAGGGGTCGGGGAGGCCGCTAGCCGACTCCTCCGGGCCCAGCACCCGCACTGTGCTGCTGAGCAAGGCCCGCGCGTACCGCGAGACCCATGCCGAATTGCGGCGCCTCGACCAGGGGCTGTTCGGGGACGTACCGCCGAAGCGCAGCGACCTGGAGCAGCGATTGAGTGACCTGCACAATTGGCCTGTCACGGGCGGATCCGACCGACTGCCGGCCAAGGTGTCGGTGGTTGACGGAGCGTTGGCGCTGGGGCCGAAAGACACGTGGTGGGCCAACGGCAGCCGCTGCGCCCGCCTGGCGTTGATTCCGGCGGTACCGGCGTCGCTGCTTCTGGTCTGGGCCTGGAGAGTCAGGGGAGAGGCATGGCAGGCGACGCTCCTTGACGATTTCGGTCTACCGGATCTGCTGTTGTCCTTCGTCGCGGAGGCGGTGATGTTCACCAGCTCCGCGTTCGTACTCGGAGCCCTCTGGCGGCATCTTCCGGGACGGCGTGGGCCGGCCAAGGCCCTGCCCGTGGCGCTCGCCTTCGCCTTGCCCATCGCTCTGGACTCGCTGGTGTTCCGGTTCACCGGTGAGAGCACCGCGAACTTGGCTCTGGTGGTGTCGACGATGCTCTTCGTGCTGACCGTCACAAGCATCGCTGTCGACTTCGACACGTTTCATGGTGAACGACGTTACTGGCAGAGCCGTTTGGGTCTGCTTCTGTCGATCTACCAGATGCGCTACTACTCTCTCCAGGTCGCATACTTGATCGCCCAGGTAGTCGCCATGATCACTATCTGGGAATTCTTCGCGGAGCCCGATGCGACGCCGAAGCCACCGGGTGGAAAGTGAGGTGGGCGGCCGATTCGAAGTGTGGTGACAAAGTCGAACTGCTAAGGGTTTGCAGGCCGTTGAAGGCTTCTCACCTTGAGCGCCGGGTGATCTTGATGGCGTGAATGGCAGCGATCGTGCGGCCGATGCGGTTGGTGCTGCAGCGGGCTTTACGGAGAATCCGTCATTTTTTGAGGCGGGCGAAGGCGCGTTCGCCCGGTGCCCACAGCCGGGCATGACCCGCCCGGCTGCGGGCCGTGTCCACGAGCGTCCGCCGGGAGTTGACGGTGCGGCGTACACCGGGAATCTGTCCCGGGGCCGTCGGAACGTGCGCGACAGTCTGCACGAGTGGCGCGCACCGAGGGCGCGCAGGGTGGGAGGAAGAAAAAATGGTCACGCGTAGGGATTTCCTCGACGGGGTGTCGGCAGCCGGCGCCGCAGCGTTCTTCGGCGGTGTTCCGCCGGCTTCTGCGCTCACGCGTACAGGCGCGGGTGCCGGGGCGACGGATGCCGAGCTGAGAGCTCGTGATGCGATGAGGGCGGTCAACGCCGGTATGCGTGCGAGTTATGCCGCACTCAAGGCTGACATGATCAGTCGTCTGAGTCCCGTGATCGTCGTCCAGAACGATGCCACCGGCGGCACGTTCACCCTCATCCAGGACGGAATCCAGCAGGAATCCGTCAACCCGGTGCCGGAGCTGTTCGAGCTGGCGAAGTCGATCAGTCACGTTCCTCAGGGCATCTTCTCGACCCTTGCCGCGTATCTGAGCGACAAGGTGCCCAATCTCCCCAATGCCGACCGCATCGACCCTCACGACTTGGACATGGTCACATCCGAAAAGCCCGGGGCGGACGGATGGATCCGCCCGCTCCAGAATTACGCCGCCACGCTCACCACCGCACGCCGGCGGCTCGGGGAGGCGAATCTGCCGCAGGAGCTGGAAACCTCCTGCGCGAAGATCCTCGACGAAGCGCTCACCTTCATCCGCGGTTCCGTGAGAAGCGGAACGTTCGACATGGCGTCGTTCGAGGAGTTCTCGGGCAGGACGTACCCCAGTATCCGCACGAACATGACGTACGCGGCTGCGGCGCAGATCTCCGGGGTGGAAGGTCTCATGCGGACGTGGCGGGACACGATCGGCGAGGAGGCGTGGAAGGACCTGTACACGGTCGTGCTGTCGATCTGGACGACGTCCGAACTGAACCAGGCCTCGATCATCATCAGGCGGTGCATGAACCCGGCGAAGGCCGACACCCATCTGATCGACCTGCCGACCGCCGAAGTTCCCCACGACCCGGTCTTCGTCGCCCTGGACAATCTCGCCCGGATCGTTCAGGACAACGTCTCGGCCGAACTGGTCTTCCCTACCGACCCGGTGATCGCGGATGCCTTCAAGGGCAAGGAAGACCTGCTCTCCGTCGAGATCCTCCACCAGATCGGGAAAACGGCCGGGGCACCCTCGCCCTCCCCATCGGCGGCCTCCGCCTGCCCGATGCACACGGAAAAGGCTCAGCGGGCCGTTTGACATCTCGGTGAGATTCGTACGCGGGCCTGGTCCGGGTGAGTCTGCCGGTGCGGCCGCGGGGAAGAAGGGCCTCCTGGCAGTTCGCGGATGTCTGGGTGATCAATTCCAAGGGCTGCCGGCCCCGGTTGTCGAGGTGGCAACGGGCGGTCAGGCGTCGGGGTCGACTTCGGGGTGGGTGAACCGCACGGGCATGCCCAGCGACCGGGCGTAGGCGATTTCGGCTTGGGTGCTGTCGTCGATGTAGTCGCCGACCACGAGCACCTCGTCGGCGAGCCGGATCTTCGCCCGGTGCAGATCGTCGAGTCGGACCTTCAGCTCCGCGGCCTCGGCAGGACCGGACCGGAGTCCGTGCGGCGACTTCATGTCGATGCCCGGTTTGACGACGATCTTCCCGGCTTCGGTCTCCCGCAGATCGGCCTCGTTCATCTCGGTCATGAAGCGGGTGGAGCCGCAGATCACGACGATACGCGGGAGGCTCAACAGCTTCTTCGCGTCGGCGAGCTTCTCCTCGGGGGTGAGCAGTCGCGGGGATGACCCTGGTTCCTCCTGGTGGGGCGCTCCAAGGGGGTGCCTGCGGAGACGAGAGCGAGGGTGCCCCAAGAGCGTTTTGTGACGAACGACGTGGTCACCCTCGCGACAGGACTCTATGCGGTGACCGACGACATGCTGAAGGAGCATCCCGACCTGGCGTCGTGGCGCCCGCCGGCCGGCATCACGCCCCGCCCGAGCGATGCCGAACCGGTCACCCTCGCCACGATGCAGGCCGTACTCGGCTGCGCCTCCGAGGCCGAACGGCTCCGCCGTGCCCGTGCCCCCTGCGCCACCTCCTCCCCTGCCCGCCCCAGCGGCCCGGCTGCGACAAGAGGCTCCGCAAGGCCGCCGCCCGGACGCGAGGCGGCAACCGGATCCTGGCCACCACCACCTCGGTGTGGGGCAACGACGCATGGGGCGTGGACTCCACCTCGGTGGAAAGCGGCCGCTCCTGCGAGACCGCCGAACGCTCCGACCTGGCAAGGTCGCGTGCCGAACAGCGACAGCGGCACGCCGGGAGCGGTCCAGATGTTGTCCCACCAGCCCCAGCCGTACGACACGGAGCCCTGCTTGATCTGCGAGAACAGCCGCATGGTGCGCTGGTCCTCGAAGCCCTGGGCGACGACCTCCAGGGTGGCCTTGGTGGTACCCAGGTGGTCCACCGGGTTGTCTGCGGCGTCCTTCTCCCAGTAGTCGGCGGTGATCGGTACCTGGGGAACGCTGCCCGAACGTGCGACCGGTTGTAAGGTGTGGAAACAGCCCTTGACCTGCAAAAACGCAGGCAGGGAGCCTACTTGTGGGAGTCCCTCGATGTTGCGTACAATGTTCAAGTCCAAGATCTAGCATCTGGGTGTTTATACAGGTCAGAGGCATAGAGAGACCGTCCAAGTCAGCAAATGGTCAGCACCGGGCGCGGGCTGTCCTGGCTTGCTGGCTCGTGACCGCTGCGGCGGGGCCTGGGCATAGATGCCTGCCTCCCGTCTGGAAGATGTGACTCGTCAACGCGTCCGTGCTATGGGGTCGTTCTTCATGGACTGCGGCTGTGCTGTGCCGGTCCGACGCTATGCCCGCACTCGTACATAATTCGTTTTCCGAGCGGGCTGATGACGTAGAGTGAGAAAGGTGATGACTGCCCGGCTCGTTAATGGAGCATGTGCCGTTGACGGCTTTCATTGCCAGACATGCCGCGCAGGCTGTTTGTAAAAGGCAGATCGCCGCTAGCTCTGGTAAGCGAGGCTTGCTCAGTAGTCCTCGGCGCGCCTCACGCATGTATGCGGTAGCGTCCGGGCGCGCGGCCCGTCTAACCAGGCCGAAAGAGGCAGGGGGGCACGGTGGCACCGCGGTTGGGTGGCGAGGCGGACAAGTTCGGTAACCGCTATGAAGGAGCCTGGACGATCAGGCATGCCCTGTACGTCCTCCTGGGCTCGGGCAAGTCACTCTACATCGAACCAAGTGGGCCGCTGGGCAACGGGGTGGAGTTCGTCTACCGGCACGACCACGGTACGGAGGTCCACCAGGTCAAGCGGCAGAATCGCAATGCGAACAGCTGGAATGTGGCCTCTCTTCGCGACAAGGGAATATGGGAGAGCCTGCGTTTGCATGTCGAGGCTGGCCGGACGTTCCACTTTGTCTCCGCACTCCCCGCTCGTGCGCTCGACGAACTCGCCGACCGCGCCCGTCGCTCCGACGATCTCGCTTCCTTTGAGGCTGAATGGCTGACGGACGAACTCCGGGGCCCCTTCAACTCCCTCGCATCGAGGGGCATCTACGGCTCGACCGCGACGGCCTGGAGGATGTTGCGAGGGCTTCGGGTGGAGTGGCACGACGAACGGGATCTCGTGCACACCAACGCGGTCCTGGCCGAACAGGCCTTGGTAGGAGCACCGGGCCGTCTGGTGGCGCTCGCCCTCGGCCAAATCCTTCTCGACAACCTGGGAACCACACTCGACGCCGCGGCCCTACTGAGGTTGAACTCGTGATGTCGCTGGGTTGCTCAGGCGGGTCTGATGGTCAGGCCGGTCTCGGCGAGGCAGCCGTCTATGAGGTCGCTGCGG